>JACQUR010000155.1 GCA_016210245.1 Chloroflexota bacterium | reverse complement strand
TGGCCGGAGGCCATCTGGGTCAGGATGTAGTTGGTGGTCCCGTTGATGATCGCCGTGACGCGCGTGATCTCGTTGGCCAGCAGGTCCAGCTTGAAGGGGCCGATGACCGGGATGCCGCCGCCGACGGAGGCCTCATAGGCCACGTCCACCCCACGGCGGGCCGCCTCGGCCACGATCTCCGGGCCGTGCTTGGCCATCACCTCCTTGTTGGCGGTGACCACGTGCTTGCCGCGCGCCAGCGCTTGCAGGATGAACTGGTGGGCCGGCTGCTCGCCCCCGATGACCTCGACCACGACGTCGATCCGCGGGTCGTCCAGCACCTGGCGCACGTCGGTGGCCAGCGGCGCGGGCGCCAGCTCGCGCCGCTTGGCCGGATCGCGCACCAGGATGCGGCGCAGCTCGACCGGCGCGCCCACCCGGCGGGCGATCGTCTCCGCTTTCTCCGTGAGCGCCCGGGCGACGCCGGTCCCGACGACGCCCAGGCCCAACAGGCCAATGCCAATAGAGCGTGCCATGTTCAGTAGTTCTACCAGGTTGAAGGTTGGAGGTTGCAGGCTTCGCGTTGGAGGTTGCAGGTTGGAGCTCCAACCTCCAACCTCCAACGCGAGGAAGCTCGTGCCCTACGGCGGCGGTTCCGCGTCCCCGACTTCGAGTTTCCCCAGGTAGATCAGGTGCTCCAGGTCATCGAGGTCTTCTGGTCGGTCGCGTCCCACCACGGCGCGGACGCGCTCGAGCATCGGCCGGTCTGCCTGGCCGAGCATCCGGGCGAGATCGGCGACGTCGATGGCTCGGCTTGCCTCAAGCTTCATCAGGACCAGGTAGGGGAGAGGGAGGATCGGCAATCCCGCCGGGTCGCGGTTCTGCTGCGCCTCCTCGGCAGCCTGCGGCCACCACTCGGCCTCGATCTCCACCACGTCCACATCCTGGCCGCTCGGCGCCCGCCAGCTCGATCCCACCACATCCTTCTTGAGCTCCCCGAGGTACGTGTAGCCGGCCCTGCGCAGTCTCGACCGGACCGTCCTGGCATCCGAGCGAGCGACGGCGATATCGAGGTCCTGGGTCTGGCGCTCCGCCATGTACTGGCGGGTCGCCACTGCCCCAACCACCGCCCACAAGACCCCTTTGAGCGCTACACCCGGGTCTGGCCACTGCATCCGCGCCGTCCTGCTATGAAGGAGCGCCAGCGAGCTTCCGGTGCCCGGACGCGCCCGCCGGCGTGCGAGGTCGATCAAGGCTCGCCGTATCTGCACCCTGCTGGGAGCACTGCCGAAGCTACGCACCTTGCTCTATCCAGAGACAGGCCTATCCCTGACAGCAGGGTTGAGCCCATCAGAAAGTGGTTCTACCGTAGTGGACCGTTCACCGTCAAATGAGCACCAGGTGAGCACCTTTTGATCTACGAACTGAGCACTCGGGAGGCGCATGCTGAAGCTGGCGGCTGCGATAGCCGTACATCCGCTGCGCGAGGGACAAGAACATGCCAATCGTGATGGACATGGTCTGGAGGGGCGTCACCCCCGAGCAATACGACGCCGCGCGGAAGCTGGTCGACTGGGAGGGCGATCCCCCGGCCGGTGGGATCTACCACGTCGCGTCGTTCAGCAACCAGGGCCTGCACGTCACCGACGTCTGGGAGTCTGCCGAGGCGTTCCAGCGGTTCGTGGACACCCGGCTGATGCCCGGGGTGCAGCAGATTGGCATCCAGGGCCAGCCACAGGTCGACATCCGCCCCGCCCACGCCGTGTTCGCCCCCGGCTACCAGCCGGCCACCCGCCGCCGCTGAGGGGATTTGAGATTTTAGATTTGAGATCTGAGAGTGCAGATTCACTCTGCACTCTCAAATCTCAAATCTAAAATCTCAAATCTAAAATCTACCCTACTCCCTGTCCAGCTCGAAGGCCGCGTGGAGCGTCTGGACGGCTTGCTGCACCTGGGCGCGCTGGATGATGCAGGTGATGCGGATGTCGGAGGTGGTGATCATGTTGATGTTGATCCCCTGCTCGGACAGGGCGCCAAACATCCGCGCCGCGTAGCCGGGCGCGCTCTGCATGCCCGTGCCCACAATGGACACCTTAGCCAGGTCATCCGCGGCGTCCACCGTGGCCGCGCCGATGCGGCTGGCCACCTGCTGGACCAGCGGGAACGACCTGGTCAGGTCGCTGCCTGACACGGTGAAGGAGAGGTCCGTGATCCCGTCGATGCTGGCCGTCTGGACGATGGTATCCACGCTGATGCCCGCCTCCGCCAGCGGAGCGAAGATGGCGTAGGCGATCCCCGGGCGGTCGGGCACGCCGGCCAGGGTGATCTTGGCCACGTCGGTGTCGTGGGCGATGCCGCGTACGTTCTTCCGGACTTCCATCCCTTCCCCTCGGCAGATAACCGTCCCCGGCGTGTTGGCGAAGCTGGAGCGGACTACGATGGGCATGCCGTACAGCTCGCCCAGCTCCACCGCCCGAGGGTGCATGACCTTGGCCCCCAACTGAGCCAGTTCCAGCATCTCCTCGTACGAGATCCGGTCCAGCTTGCGCGCCCGCGGCTCCAGCCGCGGGTCGGCGGTCAGCACCCCCACCACGTCGGTGTAGATCTCGCACTGCTCGGCGCCCAGGGCGCAGGCCAGCGCCACGGCGCTGGTGTCGGACCCGCCCCGCCCCAGAGTGGTGATGTCCAGGTCCTCGGTGACGCCCTGGAACCCGGTCACGATCACCACCTTGTCCTCGGCCAGCTCCTTGCGGATGCGCTCCGGCTGAATGTCGGTGATGCGGGCGCGGCTGAAGAAGCGGGTGGTGCGAATGCCGGCCTGGGCGGCGGTGAGCGAGATGGCCGGGCAGCCCATGCCCTTCAGCGCCATGGCCACCAGGGTGGCCGAAACCGTCTCGCCGGTCGAGAGCAGCAGGTCCAGCTCGCGCTCGTCCGGGCGCTCGCACACCTGCTGGGCCAGATCGATCAGCTCGTCAGTGGTGTGGCCCATAGCCGAGACCACGGCGAGCACCTGGTAGCCCTGCTCGCGGGTGCGAACCATGCGCCGGGCCGCGGCCCGAATCCGCTCCGCGTTGGCCACCGATGTCCCGCCGAACTTCTGCACGAGCAGAGGCCGGGACGCGGAGACGCGGGGACGCGGAGACGCGGAGAGAGGTCCGATGCCCGCTGTCTCCACGTCTCCGGTCCCCGCGTCTCCGGTCTCCGCGTCTCCGCGTCCTCGCGTCCCCGCGTCCCGCGTCCCCTCACCCGACATAGGCCCCCCGTTGGCTCAGTGCTACGTCCAGGGTCGAGGCCTCCACGCCGCACCGCCGGGCGGTGGCGGCCAGGGCCTGGGCGACCGCGTCCCCGCGCCCGTCCACCAGCGCCAGGACCGACGAGCCGGCCCCGGAGAGGAAGGCGCCAACGGCGCCGGCGTCCAGCGCCGCCCGCAGCAGGTCTGGCAGGGCGGGGAAGAGCGCCTGGCGCGGTGGCTGGTGGATGGCGTCCTCCGTAGCGACGCGCAGCAGGTCGAGCCTGCCCGCAGCCATGGCCGCCACCAGCAGGGCTGTGCGCCCCAGGTTGTGGACCGCCACCCGCAGTGGGATGGCGGCTGGCAACAGCCCCCGCGCGGCGTGGGTGTCCATGCCAAATGACGGTACCAGCACCACCGCCCGCAGGCCGGGCGGAATCGGCACCGCGCAGCGGACCACCGCGCCGGAGTCCAGGGTGACGCACGCCTGGAGGCCGCCAAACAGGCACGCGGCCACGTTGTCCGGATGGCCCTCCATCTCCGTGCCGAAGGCCAGCAACTCCTCCAGGCGGCAGGGGCGGCCCAGCAGCTCGTTGCCGACCAACAGGCCGGCCGCGGTGGCCGCGGCGCTGCTGCCCAGGCCGCGGGCGAGCGGGATGCGGTTCTCGCACTCCAGGCGCAGCCGTGGCGGCTCTTGCCCCCGCGCAGCGAAGACGCGCGCCGCGGCCCGGTAGATCAGGTTGTCCTGGCCCGAGGCGAGCTGCCCCTCGCCTTCGCCCCGCACCAGCACCTCCGTTCGCTCGGCCGGGCTGGCCTGCACGCGGTTGGAGAGCTCCAGCGCCAGGCCCAGGGCGTCGAAGCCCGGGCCCAGGTTGCCGCTGGTGGCCGGCGCCCAGACGGTGATCATCGCCATCCCAGCTCCGCCTCCACCGCCTCGACCGTGGGCGCCACCGAGGGCATCGACCCGGCCTGGGCTACGGCGGTATCCGGGTCTTTCAGGCCGCTCCCGGTCAACACGCACACCACCTGCTGGCCGCGCAGGTCGAGCTGGCCCAGGCGGACCAGCTTGCGCAGGCCCGCCACCGAAGCCGCGGAGGCCGGCTCGACGAACAGGCCCTCGCGGCTGGCCAGCAGGCGGTAGGCCCCCAGGATCTCCTCGTCCGTCACGCTGTCGATCAGCCCGCCGGACTCGTCGCGCGCGGCCACCGCTCCATTCCAGCTCGCCGGCTCGCCGATCCGGATCGCCGTCGCCACCGTCTCCGGCTTGTCCACCCGCCGGCCCAGCACGATGGGCGCGGCGCCGGCGGCCTGGAAGCCCAGCATGCGCGGACGCCGCGAGGCCTTGCCCAGGAGGTGGTACTCCTTGAACCCGCGCCAGTAAGCGGTGATGTTGCCCGCATTGCCCACCGGCAGGGCCAGCAGGTTCGGCGCCTCGCCCAGCGCGTCCACCACCTCGAAGGCTGCCGTCTTCTGCCCCTCCAGGCGGAACGGATTGATGGAGTTGACGATGGTCACCGGGTGGCGCTCGGCCAGGTGGCGCACCAGGCGCAGGCAGTCGTCGAAGTTGCTCTTGACCGCCAGGACCCGCGCGCCGTAGGCCAGCGCCTGGGCGAGCTTGCCCAGGGCGATGTAGCCCTGCGGGATGATGACGATGACGCTCAGGCCGGCCCGGGCCGCGTAGGCCGCCGCCGAGGCCGAGGTGTTGCCGGTCGAGGCGCAGATGACCGCCCGGCTGCCCGCCTCGATCGCCTTGGCCACGGCCACCACCATGCCTCGGTCCTTGAACGATCCCGTGGGGTTACAGCCCTCCAGCTTGAAGTACAGGCTCTCGCAGCCCAGCTCGGGCCCCAGGCTGGTCGAGTACACCAGCGGCGTGTCCCCTTCCCCGAGCGTTAGCGGCGGCGTGGCCGCGGTCATGGGCAGGTATGGGCGGTAGCGGACGAGCACGCCGGGATGGGGCAGGCTGGCCAGTCCAGGTGAAGGATCGGTCGTCATCGGCAATCCTGTGCGGAGTGCGGAGTGCTGAGTCCTGTGTGCTGAGTGCTGAGTGAGGTCCTCACTCAGCACTCAGCACTCAGGACTAATACTGCCTTCCCGCAAAAGTGCCATATCC
>JACQUR010000154.1 GCA_016210245.1 Chloroflexota bacterium | reverse complement strand
GGCCAGGGCCAGTCCAGGCAGGATGGCCGCGCCCAGGGCGCCGCCTACGGGGAAGCCCGTCTGCTTGATGCTCATCGCCGTGCCCAGGTTGCGCCCGGGGAACCAGAGCATCACCGCCTTGCTGCTCATGGGATTGATGCCCCCGTACCCCAGGCCCACCAGCGGCATGACCGCCGCCGCCTGGAGGAAGCTGCCAGCGCGCGAGACGAGCAGGATGCCGGCCCCGATGACCACCTGGCTGAGCGCCAGCATCGCGCGCGAGCCGATGGCGTCGGTGAGCCAGCCGGAGGGCATCGAGGAGAGCACGGCGCCCACGTACAGCGCCGAGATGAGCAGCCCGACCTGGGCGCGCGAGAGGTCGAACTCGGCCTGGAAGAAGGGGGCCAGCGGCATGAGGCACAGCCCCACCAGCGCCGCCAGGCTCTGGCCCTCGGTGACCAGGGCGAGGATCGTCCAGCGGTAGCGCTGAGTGCTGAGTGCTGAGTGCTGAGTGCTGAGTCCTGAGTCCTGAGTGCTGAGTGGTGAGGGCTGAGGGCTGAGGGCTGAGGGCCGAGGGCCGGGCTTGGACCGTCGGGGCTTGCTGTCCTCAACACCTTTCGACATCTGGGGCGGCCGATAGCTCTTACCGCTCATCTCACACTCAGCACTCAGGACTCAGCACTCAGGACTCAGCACTCAGCACTCAGCACTCAGCACCGCGCTTGCGTCGAAGCGTGGCCAGCAACTCGTCCAGGGGCAGGGCGTTGAGCACGTCCTTCCGTTCCACCCAGCCGCGGCGGGCGGTGGCCACGCCGTAGCGCATCAGCTCGAGCTGGCTGGTCGCGTGGGCATCGGTGTTGATGGCCAGGCGAACGCCGGCCTCGCGGGCCTGCCGCGCCCAGTGGCCGTCCAGGTCGAGGCGGTTGGGCTGCCCGTTCACCTCCAGGGCGACGCCGCACGCGGCGGCCGTGCGGATCACCGCCTCCAGGTCCACCTCGTAGGCCTCCCGCCGCTGGATCAGCCGGCCGCGAGGGTGGTTCAGGACGGCTACGTGCGGGTTGCGCAGCGCGCGCAGGATGCGCTCGGTCATCTGCGCCTCGCCCTGGCTCATGCCGCTGTGGATGGAGGCCGAGACGTAGTCCAGGCGCTCGAGGGTCGCGTCGTCGAAGTCCAGGCCGCCGTCCCGCTTGATGTCCATCTCGGTCCCCAGCAGGACGCGGAACGGCGCCAGGGTGTGGTTCAGACGATCCACCAGGCGGCGCTGCTCCATCAGGCGCGCCGCGTTCAGGCCGCGGGCAACGCCCAGGGACTTGCTATGGTCCGTCACCGCCAGGTAGGCGTAGCCGCGCGCCCTGGCCGCCTCGGCCATCTCCTCCAGGCTGTGAGCGCCATCGGTCCAGTCGGTATGGGTGTGGAGGTCGCCTTGAATGTCCGCCAGCTCCACCAGGTGAGGCAGGGCGCCCACCCGGGCCGCCTCGATCTCGCCCTCGTCCTCGCGCAGCTCGGGCGGGATCCAGGACAAGCCCAGGCAGTGGTAGATGCTCGCCTCGTCGCCATCGTCCAGCCGCTTGCCACTCTGCTCGTCGAACAGCCCGTACTCGTTGAGCTTCCAGCCCCGCCGCACGGCCAGCTCGCGCAGACGGACGTTGTGGGCTTTCGAGCCGGTGAAGTACTGGAGCGCTGCGCCCCAGGAGGCACGGTCGACGATCCGCAGGTCGACCTGTTGCCCGCCCGGGGCGAGCACGCTGCAGCGGGCCGGGCCGCGCGAGAGGACCTCGACCACCATGGGCAGGCCGACGAAGGCCTCCGCGATCGCCTCGGGGTCGCGCCCGCTGGCCAGCAAATCGAGGTCGCCAATGGTCTCGCGCGCGCGCCGCAGGCTGCCAGCGTAGCTCACGCGCTCGACCGGGGCCTGGCGCGCCAGCAGGGCCACGAGGTCCTCGGCCAGCGGGAGGGCGAGGCCGAGCGACTGGCGTGTGGTGCGCTGCTTCAGGCGGTGCAGCTCGCGCAGCAGGTTCTGCTCGGTCTTCTCGCCCATACCCGGCAGGTCGCGGACGCGGCCCTCCTCCAGGGCACGCTCGAGCTGTTCCAGGTTGGCGACGCCCAGGTGGTCGTAGATGGCGCGCGCCTTCCGCGGGCCGAGGCCGGGCACGGCCAGCAGCGCCACCAGCCCGGGGGGGAACTCGCGCTTCAGGCGCTCGTAGTACTCGAGCTGGCCCGTGGCCAGGTACTCACCGATCTTCTGCTCGAGCGCCTCGCCCACGCCGGGGATGGTGCGCAGATGGTGCTCGAGGAACAGGTCCTCGACGTCCTGCTGGAGGCCCTCGATCCGGCGGGCCGCGGCGCGGTAGGCGTTCACGCGGAAGGCCTGTTCGCCCTTGATCTCCAGCAGGTCGGCGATGTGCTCCAGCAGCCGAGCGACTTCCTGGTTCCTGGTGGCCATCCTCGTCGCACTCCCGGGCGGTATGCCGGGCCATTGTAGCGCAGGCGCCCGTCCGCTGGTGGCCCACCCCCGCATTATATATATATAATGGGGCTCAGGAGCGAAGCCGTATGCGGGTACGCGTCGATCGGGACCTCTGCATCAGCGCGGGCAACTGCGTCGCCAACGCGCCCACCGTCTTCGAGCTCGACCAGGAGAAGATCGCCGTGGTGCTCGATCCGCACGCGCGCACGGTGGAGGAGCACGTGGTGTGGGCGGCCGCCAAGGACTGCCCCACCGCGGCGATCATCCTGGAGGACGACGAGGGGAACGTGCTCTACCCTTGAGCTCAAAGGTCAACACGCAAGAGAGAAAGCGGCTCCGCCGCTTTCTCTCTTGCGTGTTGACCTTTGACCCTTGCCCTCACGCGGTGGCGGCTTCCCGCAGCAGCTTGTAGCCGAAGCCGCGCACGGTGGCCACCTGAGGTGAAACCCCGTCCAGGATCTCCAGCTTCTGGCGCAGGCGTCGCACGTGGACGTCCACGGCTCGGCTCTGCCCGATGTCGCCGAAGCCCCACACCGCCTCGGCCAGCTCGTTGCGCGTGACCACCTCGTTCGCCCGGCTGGCCAGGGCAGCCAGGAGTCGAAACTCGGTCGGGGTGAGTGGCAGCGACTGGCTGCCAACCTGGGCCAGGTGGCGGGAGCGATCGATGACCAGGGGGCCAACCCGTTGCTCGCCCGTGGCCAGACGGCTGGTCGAGGCACGTCGCAGCACCGCCTCCACTCGTGCCACCAGCTCGTAGATGTCGAAGGGCTTGGGGATGAAGTCGTCCGCGCCCAGCCTCAGGCCCAGGGTGCGGTCCGCCCGCCGCTTGCTGGCGCTGATCAGGATGATGGGCATCTGCCAGCGCGGGCGCATCTGCGAGCACAGCACCAGCCCATCGATGTCCGGCAGGATGATGTCCAGGAGGACCAGGTCGGGCTGGACCTCCTCCAGCAGCGCCTCCGCCTGCGCTCCGTCCGTTGCGACCGTGACCTGGTGCCCCTCCTGGGTGAGCACGTCGCGCAAGACGCGCCCGACGGCGTGGTCGTCTTCGATGACCAGGATGCGACTTCCGCCTACGTCTCCTGTAACCGCCATCGCGTTCTCGTCCGATGCCCAGGATCGCCCTCGCCGGGGCGCGGGCGAGGGCTAAGAGCGCAAGGTTCATGCCAGGTGAAACGAGGACGACCTAACCCCCCGGCCCCCGGACCTAACCCCCCGGCCCCCTTCCCTGCGAGGGAAGGGGGAGACAGCCCGGTACGGGAGCGGCTCCCCTCCCCTGGTAGGGGAGGGGCCGGGGGAGAGGTCCGGTGG
>JACQUR010000136.1 GCA_016210245.1 Chloroflexota bacterium | reverse complement strand
CGACCGAGCCGTCGCCCCCTACGCCTCCACAACCAGCGGGGCGACCGAGCCGTCGCCCCCTACGCCTCCACAACCAGCACAACAACTGGTCAGACCCGACGCGGAGTTCTTCGACCGGCTCAGGATGAGCGGCGACCGCCGCTCATCCTGAGCCGGTCGGCTCACCCTGAGCTTGCCGAAGAACCCCCCGGCCCCTCTACTCGGCCGGCACCGGCAGCAGCCCGTGCTTCTCGGGGCTGGGGTCGCCCTGCGTCAGCAGCATCAGCAGGGGCACCGCCATCAGGGCCACGCTCAGCAGACCGGTGGAGGCCAGGCCGAATAGCTCGCCCATCGGCCCGACCAGCAGCGGGAAGAGGATGCTGGCCGCGGCCGCCAGGCTGTCGTTGATGCCAACGGCCTGGCCCCGCTGCAGCGGACGGGTGGCGTCGGCCAGCAGCGCCGTGGTGGTCACGTTGATGCCAGACCAGCCGAAGCCCACCAGGAACGTCCCCAGGGTCACCAGCCAGTAGTCGGAGGTCAGCACCACCAGCAGCGCGCCGGCGGCCTCGACGGCGATCCCGGGCATCAGGATGGCACGCCGGCCCAGTCGGTCGGCCAGCCGGCCCAGCGGCAGGGAGAAGGCGAACATGCCGCTGCTGTGGAGCGACTGGGCGAGCGAGATCGCGGGCAGGCTGTGCCCGTGGTGGGCGAGCGCGAGGGAGGTGACCACCATCGCGCTGGACATGGCCCCGAACCCGGCGAAGTTGGTGACGAAGGCCACGCGGGTGGGGTAGTGGCGGAGCAGGGCGCCCACGCTCACCCGCCCCGCGCCCGCTCTCGCCGCCCGGGGCTCGGGCTGGCAGCCCGGGTAGTAGCGGTCCAGGTGGGAGGCGATCTCCTTCGGGTCCGGGCGCACCAGCGCGACGCAGGCGATGCCGGGCACGATGACGACGGGTAGGAACAGCCAGGGCACGCCCAGCGGATCGAGCCCGAGCAAGGAGGAGGCGACCTGGGCCGTGGCGACGATGACCGGGCCGCCGAACGTCCCCACCACCGCGCCGGTGAGCACGTAGCCCAGCCCTTCGGCCCGTCGGCTGGGCGGGTACATGTCGGCTGCGGCCACCCGCAACTGCATGGACGTGTTCATCCCCATCCCGAACACGAGCAGCCCAATCACGAAGGCGAGGAAGGACGCGCCGACCATGGCTAGCCCGACCACGATGGCCCCGACCAGGCCCAGCGCCAGCCCCATCTGCAGGGCGGGCTTGCGGCCGTACGTGTCCATGATCCTGCCCACAGGGTAGGAGACCAGGAAGCGGCTGAAGCCCATGAGACTGACCGACAGGCCCGACAGGGCTGCCGACGTGGTCAGGGCCACGACCATCAAGGGGCCCAGGGCGTAGGCCATGTGCATCCCTGCGCCCGTGAATGCCTGGGAGAGCGCCAGGAGCACGGTATTGCGCTTGATCAAGCCCGGGATGGCCAGCCCCGGCTCCCGCTCTCCCACCTTGCCTGCGGACATGTGTCCTCCCCGTTCAACCGGCCTGGCCTCGCCTGGCGGCGGCGCCGCGGTTCGTTCCGCAGCGATGGTATCCCCCGGCCCGCGCGTCCACAAGCCTGCGAAACTCCTTGACACCGTTCCCACAAGTCCGTAGCATCTCTTCCTGACGATGCGCTGTCCCTATTGCTCGGCCGGCAAGACGAGGGTCATCGATAAGCGCGACGCCGACGAGGCGGCGGTGACGCGGCGGCGCAGACAGTGCCTGGTCTGCGAGGGACGCTTCACCACCCTGGAGCGGCCGGAGGTCGTGAGCCTGATGGTGGCCAAGAAGGACGGCCGCCGCCAGGAGTTCGACCGGGCGAAGCTGCGGGCGAGCATCCAGAAGGCGTGTACCAAGCGCCCGATCAGCGCCGAGACGATCGAGCGC
Source organism: Chloroflexota bacterium (assembly GCA_016210245.1). Lineage (GTDB taxonomy): Bacteria > Chloroflexota > UBA6077 > UBA6077 > JACQUR01 > JACQUR01. Next base: position 4,510 of record JACQUR010000136.1, on the reverse strand, counting down.
CTGGTCGACCAGATCGAGGCGGAGCTGCGCGGGCGCGATGTGCTGGAGGTGCCGAGTCGAGTGGTGGGCGACCTGGTGGTGGAGAAGCTGCGCGGGCTCGACAAGGTGGCCTACATCCGCTTCGCCTCGGTCTACCGGGCGTTCGCGGACATCTCCTCGTTCGAGGAGGAGCTGCGCAAGCTGCTGCCGTCCTGAGCCGTGCGCATCTTGATCTTCCACGTCGACCATTTCTCGTGTACCGCCACCCAGCGCGGACGCTCCGCGCTGGTCGAGCCACTGGCCGAGCGCACCTTCACCCTGGAGGAGGGGCTGTTGGTCCTGGCCAGCGTCGAGCGAGGCGACGAGAGCCGCCAGCAGGAGGTGGTGGCCGGCGCGGCGATGGAGATCCGCAAGCTGGCCCGCCAGGTGGGGGCGCGGCGCGCCATGCTGCACCCCTTCGCCCACCTCTTCGGCCTCCCGGCCGATCCCCAGGCCAGCGTGGCTGTGCTGGACGCGGTCGCCAGCGCCTTGCAGACCGAGGGGCTGGAGTGTTCGCGCACGCCCTTTGGTTGGTTCTTCAGTTGGGAGCTGCGGGCCAAGGGCCACCCCCTCTCCCGCGTGGCCCGGCGTATCCCGCCCCTCCAGGAGACCGCGGCGCCGTGATCTTGAGCGATCGGTCCATCCGAGAGGAGATCGCCGCCGGCCGCCTGGTCGTCGAGCCGTTCGAGCCATCCATGGTCCAGCCCTCGAGCGTCGACCTGCGGCTGGGCCGGCGCTTCCTCGTCTTTCGCAACACCCAGAAGCCCTTCATCGACGTGCGCGATCGGGTCGACGACGTCATGGACCTGATCGAGGTCGGGGAGGACCAGCCGATCATCATCCATCCCAAGGAGTTCGTGCTGGGCAGCACCGTCGAGAAGGTCACCCTGCCCGACGACCTGGTGGCGCGCCTGGACGGCCGCAGCTCGCTCGGGCGGCTGGGGATTGTCATCCACTCGACCGCGGGCTTCATCGACCCCGGGTTCTCGGGCCACATCACCCTGGAGATGTCCAACCTGGCCAACCTGCCCATCGCGCTCTACCCGGGCATGCGCATCGCCCAGATCTCCTTCCAGCGCATGACCACTCCGGCCGAGACCCCCTATGGCCAGCGCGCCCTGGGCAGCAAGTACCAGGGCCAGGACGCCCCCACCGCCAGCCGCCTGCACCTCGACTTCTCGGACTGGAACCGCGCGAAGTCCTGAGCAAGCGGAGACGCGGGGACGCGGAGACACGAAGACGTGGGGACGGGGAGACGGGGAGACGCGGGGAGAGGCCTTCCACCTCCGCGTCTCCCCGTCTCCGCGTCTCCGTGTCCCCGCGTCCCTCTGAAGCGTCTGGTCGGCACCGCGCTCGAGGCGCTGGCGTGCCCGGAGCGCGCGGTCCATCGGACCATCCTGGCCAGCGTGCTCGCCGTGCTCGCGCTGAGCAACCTGGTGGCCCTGCCTCTGTTCCGCCTGCTCCACCCGGCCGGGGGCATCCACTCCTTGCCGGGCTTCTTGATCGCGGCGCTCGCCCAGGAGGGAACGTTGCTCGCCTTCGTCGGGCTCGCGTGGGCGCTGCGGGCCCGACGTGCGATGGGGCCAACGTGGCGCGCGCCGGGCCGTCTCCCGGCGCGGCTGCTCGCCGGGCTGGCGGCCGGCCCCCTCCTGTTCCTGGTGAGCGTCCTGGTGCAGGTGGCCATGGCCGAGGCGTTCGGCGTGCGCCAGACCCAGTTGGCCGGGTACCTCTGGGCGCGGGAGCTGGACCTGCCCCAGCTCCTGCTCGTGTTGCTCGTGGGAGCGGTCCTGGCCCCGATTGCCGAGGAGTTGTTCTTTCGCGGGTTCGTCTTTCGCGCCTACCTGGTCGCCCGCGGCGCCCGCTGGGCGTACCCGCTGAGCGCGGCCCTGTTCGCCCTGCTCCACGTGAATCTGCCGGCGGCGCTGCCCATCTTCGCCATGGGCCTCCTCCTCGCCTGGCTGTGTCACAGGAACCGCAGCGTGGTGCCCGGGATCGTGGCCCACGGCTTCAACAACGCCGTCGCACTCCTGTTGCTCTACTTTGCGCCCATGCCGCCGTAAGAGGGCAAGCCAGGTCTCCCCTGGGGGCGCGCAGTCCCGCGACGGAGAGACCTCACGGCCCAATTCTTGCACCCTGGCTGGCGCTTGCGCTGCCTAGCCCCCCACGCGTCCGCTGCGTGCCCTTCTGGCGCTCCGTGGCCTGCTGGCGACCTGGACGGCCAGGATACATCTGGTCGCGGCATCGACTACAAGCTAGAATGATGTTGTCAGGTGGCGATGCACGGCTGCGCGGGTGTGGGAGGTCACACGGCCCGTAGGTCGAACATCGGCCCGTGGTCGCCCTCGACTCGTTGCGGACGCTGGCGCTGGACGCACGGAAACGTCGAGCGGTGCGCCCCGGAATGGGTGCGAGTGAGAAGAAAGTACTAATTGACAGACGCGCACGGTGTGAGTACTGTTACGGAACTGGGCTGGTGCTGGCTCCGCGGATCCCAACTGGCACTGTAAGGAGCGCGACCGCATGTCGCACGAGGCGGTTCAGGAGATCCTGAACCGTGCCCTATCCGACCCCGCCTTTCGGCGTCGACTCCTGCTCGAGCCCGAGGCAGCGCTGGCGGACTATGACCTCACTTCCGAGGAGGCCGCCGCGCTGCGCATGATTCGGGCGGAGGAGACCGAGGAGGAGAGTAGCGTCCTGGACGAGCGGCGGTCGAAGCGTCCGGGCTGGTTCTACTGGCCATCCTAGGCAGGTTCTGGCTACCTGGACGCCTCGCCGCGCCCCACTGGTCTAGTGATTGGTGTGCGCTGCTCTGTGCGCTGCTACCCGAGGAGCCAGGCGCCCAGACCGGGCAGATCATCCACCACCAGGTCTGGCTGGATGGAGCTGCGCTCCAGGTCGGCCTGGCTGGCCACTCCGGTCAGGACCAGTATCGCTACCATGCCGGCTCGTTTGGCTCCCAGGATGTCGGTGTCGAGCCGGTCGCCCACCACGCCCACCTCGGCAGGCAGCAATCCCAACTGGGAGGCCCCGTACTCGAGCATCGTCGGCTCAGGCTTGCCGACGATGGTGGGCTGCACGCCCGTGGCCGCGGAGATGGCAGCCAGAAAGGCGCCCGAGCCCGGTGCGTCCCCCTCCTCAGTAGGCAGCGTGACGTCCGGATTGGCGCCGATCAACTGCGCCCCGGCCTGGACGGCGCGGATGGCGAGGGTGAGCTTGCGATAGTCGAAGGCGCGGTCCAGGCCGACGGCCACGACTTCCGGGCGTCGTTCGTCCTCCTGGAAGCCCCGCGCGGCCAGTGCGGCGCGCAGGCCCGCCTCGCCGATGAGGTAGACCCGAGCGCCCGGGCGGGCCACGCGGGCGAGGTAGGCGCCCGTCGCCTCAGCGCTGCTCAGCACCTCCTCGGTGTGTACCCGGATGCCCATCCGCGCCAGCTTCTCCACGAACTGCGCTGGCGTCTGGGTCGAGTTGTTGGTGATCAGCACGAAGGGCACCCCGCGCTCGCGCAGGCGGGCAAAGAACTCCGCCGCGCCGGGAATCGGCCGCTCGCCGATGTACACCACCCCATCCAGGTCGACCAGCAGGCCGCGCGGACGGGGCAGCGAGTCCTGAGCCTGTGCTACCATCCCTCGGATGAGCCTCCTCTTCCACCTGCTCTACGGCGTGTGCGCCCAGCGCCCGGGACACTCGCTCTTCATCGCCCAGGCGCAACTGCCGCTGGAGGCGCGCATGGCCGGCATCTTCGGCGGCTTCCTGGCGGGCCTGGGCTACTGCCTGCTCCTGGGCCGGGCGCGCGCGCTGCGCTTCCCGGGCGGAGCGGTCGCCCTGGCGCTGGGCACCTTCATCGCGCTCATGGCCGCGGACGGCCTGAACGCCCTGCTCTTCGACCTGGGCCAGCCGCATCTCTACCCTCCCGATAACGGCCTGCGCTTCGCCACCGGCTTGCTCTGCGGCCTCGCCCTGGCCGCGCTCACGCTCCCCTCGGCCGCCTGCGGCCTGTGGGACGAGGGCGACTGGGAGGCGCCCCTCCAGAGTATGGGCGAGCTCCTGGGCGCGGTCGGCGTGCTGGCCCTGTGCTGGCTGCTGGTGATGGCCGACCTGGCTGCGCTGCTCTACCCCGTGGCGCTGCTGCTCGTCGGAGGGGTAGTGGTTGCTTTCGCCCTCGCCAACACCGCTCTGCTCGGCCTCGCGCACCCCTGGCGGGCGGCCAACCGCAGCCAGGCGGTGCGCCCGCTGGCTCTGGCCCTGGGCCTGGCGCTGGTCGAGTTGCTGGCCCTGCACCTGCTGCGCGCCTGGCTCTTCGTTCCCCTCGGCCTTGACTGGCTGGCATGAGGCACCGCCATCCGAGCCGCGACCGTGAGGGAGCGCGGGGGCAGCCACTGGGGGCTGCCCCTACACTCCCCGGCCGCCCATCCGAGCCGCGGCCCTGAGGGGGCGCGGGCCCCGCGCCCCCACCGGGGCGGGGCGGGGGGGGGGGGGGGGGGGGGGGGGGGGG
>JACQUR010000135.1 GCA_016210245.1 Chloroflexota bacterium | reverse complement strand
TTTCAAGCGCATCCGTGAAATCTGCGACCGTCACGGCGTGCTGCTGATCCTCGACGAGGTAATGTGCGGCATGGGCCGCAGCGGCACGCTGCACGCGAGCGAACAGGAAGGCGTCGCGCCCGACATCATGACCGTGGCCAAGGGCCTGGGCGGCGGCGTCCCGGTCGGCGGTTTCCTGGCCACGGAGCGAGTGAGCGTGCTGGAGCCCGGCGACCACGGCTCGACCTACGGCGGCAACCCCCTCGTCTGCGCTACCGCCCTGGCGGTCATGCGCTACGTGCTGGACCACGATATTCCCACGCACGCCGCCCGCGTGGGCGCTCACTTCCAGCGCCGCCTGCAGGAACTGCGGAAGCGCTGGCCGGCCGCGACCGGCGTGCGCGGGCGCGGCCTGCTGCTGGCCCTCCAGTTCGACCGGGAGATCTCGGGCGAGCTGCTGCTCGCAGCGGTGGACGAGGGGTTGCTCATCAACGCCGTTACCCCCTCCGCCATCCGCTTCATGCCCGCCCTGACCATCACCGAGGCGGAGATCGACGAAGCGGTGGCGCGCCTCGAACGCGCCATCGAGCGCGTCCTGGCTCAAGCCAGGCCGGTGCCCGCGGTGTAGACGAGGAGGGGCGAGCGGTTGATGGATGCGGGGAACGGCCCGTTCCCCGCATCCATCAACCGCTCGCCGGGCCCCACAAGACTCGCGTTACCGTTCCTCCAGCCAGTTCTCGACGGCCAATCCTGCAACCCTCTCGAAGTGTCGCACGTTCCCCGTCACCAGTGTGAGGTTTCGGGCCAGCGCAATGGCAGCGATGCGCAAGTCGGCGTCAGCCAGAGGTTTGCCTTGCGCCTCCAGTTCCGCTCTCACTTCCCCATAGCGCCGAGCAGCCGCGGCGTCAAACGGCAGGATAGGCAGGTTCTGGAGCAGCGACTTCTCCAAGCGTTGCAGCAGCTCCGGCCCACGCGCCCCCAATCGGTGGGCTCCGTACACCAGCTCCCCAAGCGTGATACTGGACGTGAACTGGTGTTCTGCAGGAACCGCAGCTTGCTTCGCTATCAGCGCCACCGAGGGGACGCGTTTCATAAGATTGCTCAGGATATCCGAGTCGAGCAGGTACATCAGTCATCCAACTCTACTGGCCTGCCTGTGTCCTTCTCGCGCTCGGCATAGATGTGGGCAACCAGGGCGTCGATCTGCTCGTCCCCCACGTCGCGCCAGAGGCCCACGAGGGCTAGAGCGCCACGCGGTCGGGCCGACACTGCCTGCTCCCGCTCGAGCCGCTCGAGGTCGTCAACGCTCACCAGCGCGGCGAGCGGCTTACCTCGCCGCTCAATAAGGACGCGCTCGCTCCCATAGGCCACCGAGGCCATCAGCGCCGGAAGCTGGGCCTTGGCTTCGGCGGCGCTCACTCTCCTGGCCATGATGCTCCCCCTTTCCAACATGACCAATCGGCCATTATGACCAATTGTACCATGTTGGGGGGAACCAGGGGTTGGGCTGAATGCCGGCCCACAGGAGGCAGAGGAGCCAGCAATGACCTGCTGGATCAGCCGACGGAGTTTCCCGGCTCTGCTTCACCCCGGGCGCACGTGCAGCACCCGGTCCAACCCGGCGTAGTCCTTCAGCACCACCGCCCGGGTGTTGGGGAACGCGCGTGCGGCCAGCTCCAGCGCAGCAGCCCCCTGCGTCTCGTCGATCTCCAGCGCTACCTCACCCCCCGGCGCCAGCAGGCCGCGGGCCTGGTCGAGGGCGCGGGCGACCAACTCCAACCCGCTCGGGCCGCCCAGGATGGCCAGGCGCGGCTCGTAGTGCAGCTCCGGCTGCAAGGTGGGCCAGCGCGCATCCGGGATGTAGGGCAGGTTGCCCACCAGCAGGTCGACGGGGCCGCGCAGTGGCGCCAGCAGGTCGGCCTGGACGAAGCAGACGTTGCCTGCGCCCAGCCGCTGCGCGTTCCGACGGGCGACCTCCAGCGCGCGGGCCGAGAGGTCGAGCGCCACCATCCGCGCCCAGGGGCGCTCCAGGGCCACGGTGACGGCCACGGCGCCGGAGCCGGCGCCAACGTCAACCGCCAGTGGCCGAGCGTTGCCCCGCGCCCTGGCGCGGTCGCACGCCTGGAGGGCCACCTCCACCAGCAGCTCCGTCTCGGGGCGCGGGATGAGCACCGCCCCGTCCACCAGGAAGCTGCGGCCGTAGAACTCCTGCTCGCCCCGCAGGTAGGCCAGCGGCTCGTGCGCCAGCCGCCGCCGCGCCAGCGCCGCCAGCCGCGCCTGCTGGCCAGCCGTCAACCGCTGCTCGGGGTGGGCCAGCACCCACTCCCGCCGCGTCTCGAGGGCGAGCGCGACCAGGAGTCCAGCCTCGAACCGCGGCTGCTCGATCCCAGCCTTGCGCAGCGCCTCAGACGTCCACTGCAGGCACTCGCCGACGCTGCCGGGCGTTGGATTTTGGATTTTGGATTCTGGATTCTGGATTGGGGACCGGCCGGTCCCCAATCCAGAATCCAAAATCCAAAATCCAAAATCCAAAATCACGCTGCGGCCACGTCCCGCTGGGCCGCAGCCTCCAGGGCGTCGACCAGGGGATCGAGCTGCCCCTCCAGGAGGGCGGGCAGATTGTGCAGGGTCAGCCCGATGCGGTGGTCGGTCACCCGGTTCTCGCGGAAGTTGTAGGTGCGGATCTTCTCTGCCCGCTCGCCCCGCCCCACCTGGGCGCGCCGCAGCCCGGCCATCTCCTCCTGGCGCCGCTGCAGCTCGCGCTCGTACAGGCGCGCGCGCAGCACCACCAGGGCCTGCGCCTTGTTCTTGAGCTGCGAGCGCCCGTCCTGGCAGGTCACCACCTCGCCCGTGGGCAGATGCGTGATCCGCACCGCCGAGTCGGTGGTGTTCACCCCCTGCCCACCGTGGCCGCTGGCGCGGAAGACGTCGATCCGCAGGTCCGCTTCGTCCACCTGGACGTCCACCTCGGTGGGCTCCGGCATCACCGCCACCGTCGCCGTGGAGGTGTGGATGCGCCCGCCTGCCTCGGTCACCGGGATGCGCTGCACCCGGTGTACCCCGCTCTCGTACTTGAAGCGTGAGTACACACCGCGCCCCCGCACGGCGAAGCTGACCTCCTTCATCCCGCCCAGGTCGGTCTCGTTGGAGTACATCAGCTCCATGCGGAAGCCCCTGGCCTCAGCGTAGCGCAGGTACATGCGCATCAAGTCGGCTGCCCACAGGCCTGCCTCCTCGCCCCCCTCGCCGGCGCGGATCTCGATGATCACGTCGCGCTCGTCATTGGGGTCGCGGGGCCGCAGCAGCTCGCGGGCCTGGTCGAGCAACTCCTGGCGTCGGGCCTCGAGCTGCGCCTCGTCCTCGCGTGCGAGCGCCTGCATCTCCTCGTCCTCGGCGCCACGCGCGAGCTGGCGCGTCTCCTCCAGGTCGTGCTGCACCTTCTCCAGGCGTTGGTAGAGCGTGGCCGCCTCGGCCAGCTCGGCGTGCTCCCGGCCGAGCGCCTGCAGGCGCTGCCGGTCGGCCAGCGCCTCCGGCCTGGCCAGCTCCTGCTCGAGCTGCTGGCGGCGCTCGTGCTGCTCGCGCAGCCGCGCGAGCACGGCCTGTTCGATCGTTTCTACGCTCACGCGCGTCCCTCCCTTGCTTCCAGGACTCGCTCCACTGCCCGGTCCCGCGGCTCACGCACCTGCTCGCTGGTGGCCAGGTTGCGCACGGTGACCTCGCCCGTGGCCAGCTCCGCGTCACCCAGGATGAACGCCCAGCGCGCGCCAAAGGTATCGGCGTGTCGAAGCTGCGCCCTGAGGCTGCGCTCGCCCGCGCCCGTGACGCTCGGCACGCCGCGTACCCGCAGGTCGTCGGCCAGGCGGAAGGCCGCCACCCTGGCCGCCTCGCCGAGCGGCGCGAGGAACACCTCGACCCCGGGCAGGGCCGGCACGGGCAGGTTCTGACTCTTCAGATTCAGGATGATGCGCTCCAGGCCAGCGGCGAAGCCGACCGCCGGGGTCGGCTTGCCCTCCAGTTGCTCTGCCAGGCCGTCGTAGCGCCCGCCGCCGCCCAGGCTGGCCTGGCTGCCCGCCACGGCCGGCCAGACCTCGAACACCGTCTTCGTGTAGTAGTCCAGCCCACGGACCAGGCGGTGGTTGAGCTGGTAGGGCACCTCGACCGCCTCCAGGTATGTCCTGACCCGCTGGAAGTGCTCGGCGCACTCGGAGCACAGGGAGTCCATGGTCCTGGGCGCAGCCTCGATGGCCGGCTGGCACTGGGCGTTCTTGCAGTCCAGCATCCGCATCGGGTTCACGCGAATGCGGCGCTGGCAGTCCGGGCAGACGGCGGCCAGGTGCTGCTCGTACGCGCGCACCAGCTCGGCCAGGAAGCCGGGACGGCACTGGGGGCAGCCGATGCTGTTGAGTTGCACGCTCAGGCCGCTGAGCTGCAGGCCGGCCAGGAACTGCCAGAGCAGGCGAACCACCTCCGCGTCCAGCAGCGGGTCCAGCTCCCCGATGGCCTCGACGTTGAACTGGTGGAACTCGCGGTAGCGCCCCGCCTGCGGGCGGTCGTAGCGGAAGATGCTGGCCAGGGAGTAGAGCCTGGCCGGCTGGGGGCGGTTGTGTAGCCCGTGCTCCAGGTAGGCGCGCATCACCGCCGCGGTGGCCTCCGGGCGCAGGGTCAGCTCATCGCCCCCCTTGTCCTTGAAGGTGTACATCTCCTTCTCGACGATGTCGGTGCCCGCGCCGACCCCGCGCGAGAAGACGCTCGTCTCCTCAAAGGTCGGGGTGCGAATCTCGCCGTAGCCGAAGCGCAGCGCCCAGCGCCGCGCCTGCTCCTCGACGAAGCGCCAGTAGCGTGCCTCCTCTGGCAAGATATCTTGAGTTCCACGTGGTGCCTGGTACAACGATGCCTCCCCAACCGGGGTTGGAGGTTGAAGGTTGGAGGTTGGAGAACTCCAACCTCCAACCTTCAACCTCCAACCCAGAAAGAAGGGCAGCTCACTGGCTGCCCTTGCGTGCGCCGTGCTCGATTGCTCGAAGTCTACGCCTGATTACAATTATATCATGGAGCAGCGGAGGTCCTGGTGCGGGTGAACGTGCGCGTCCAGCCTGGCGCCAGCCGCGACCAGGTGGCCCTGGCGGAGGACGGGAGCCTGGAGGTGCGGCTGCGGGCGCGCCCGATCGAGGGCAAGGCGAACGAAGCGCTCGTGGCGCTGCTGGCCGAGGCCCTGGGCGTCCGGAAGTGGGAGGTGGTGCTGGTGCGCGGCCAGCGGGCGAGACTCAAGGTGGTGGAGCTGCCGCTCGCCTCGGTGCAGGAGATCGAGGCGCGCCTGGGCGGGTCGGCACGGTGATGCGCGACGAGGTCTACCTTGCCCGGGGGGCGAAGACGCGCATCCGCCCCTTTTTCCGCTCGGACGTGGACCGCTGGCTGGCCTGGCCCGACCACAGCGATCCGCTCTACGTAGCTTACAATCCACACCGGATGCCCGGCTGGCGGCGGGATGCCTGGTTTCGCGACCTGGTGGAGCGCCAGCGCCAACAGCCGTTCGCGGTCGAGGAGCTGGGCGGGGAGATGATCGGGCGCATCTTCCTGCGCCACGTCCACCGCGCCCAGGGTGTCGCCGTGCTGGGGGTCGACTTCCACCCCGGCTTCGTCGGGCGCGGCTACGGGACGGATGCGCTGCGCGCCTTCCTGCGTTACTACTTCTTCGAGCAGGGCTTCCGCCAGCTCCTGCTCAGCGTGGCCGCCTATAACGAGCGGGCCAGGCGCGCCTACGTGCGCTGCGGCTTCGAGACGGTTGGCGGCCACTGGGACCGCCACGACCCGCGGCTGCTCGAGCTGCTGCGGCAGCCCGAGTACCGGGCGCTGCGCGCGGCGTTTCGACAGACGGCGCAGGGGCTGGAGGTGCAGTTCGAGGACATGCTCCTGACCGCCGAGCGGTTCAAGTCGCTGGAAGCTTCGGACGGAAACGGACGCTCGTAGCGGCACGGCAGGCCGTGCCGCTACGAGGCCGCCAGATCGTCGGCCAGGCCCCCCTGGCCCTCCTTGGCCTCCAGGACGCGACTGCGCAGCACCAGCAGCCGGCTCATCTGGCGCAGGCCGAAGTGGGAGGGCTGGAAGCCTTCGAAGGGCGCGTCGTTATCGCCGGCGCCGCGTCCATCCTTGCTGCCCCGCCGAACCAGGTAGGAGCGGAAGACTCCGTCCTCCCCCTGCTGGAACCGGTACTCGGCTCTCTCCTCATCCATCTGTCGCACTGCCCTCGCTTGTCATGGAACGGTAGCAATCGGAACCGGGCCCGGAGGACCGGGCGACGCGCCGGACGAACGGTCGGACAGGCAGCAGCGCCGATCCCCGGAGCGGTCTGCGAGTTCGTGGACCAGGGGGCGAGGCGAGGATACCCCGCCGGTCACCAGAGGCGCGAGCGGAGCGAGGACGCCCCGCCCATGCCTGCTGGCCCAATCTCTCCGAAAACCGCTCTACGCGCCCAGCCCGGTGCGAATGACCTGGCCCAGGACACCCTCCAGAAATTGCATCAGGATGATAGCGATAATTGGCGTAATGTCAATCATCCCGATGGTGGGAATGACCCGCCGCAGCGGGGCCAGGATAGGCTCGGTCACGTCGTAGAGCAGCATCACCAGCCGGTGGGTAGGCGGCAGATTGAACCAGGAGAGCAGGGCGCGAATAATGATCGCCCAGGTCAGGACGGTGAAGAGCAGGTGAACGAAAGTACTCAGCCAACCGATCATGTCTCATCCATCATCCCTGCTTGGAGGGCCGCTCGCCAAAGATAGCCCGCCCGATCCGGACCATGGTTGCTCCCTCCTCGATGGCGACCTCGTAGTCGCCGCTCATGCCCATCGAGAGGTGCCGCCAGTCCTGGTCAGGATAGGTGGACGCGAGCTGGCCGCGCAGCTCCCGTAAGCGCCGAAACAGGCGCCGGACCTCGTGCAGGGAAGCCTCTGGTGGCGGAACGGCCATCAACCCCTGGACGGCCACGCCTGGTAGCTCCCGCACGGCTGCGACCGCACGCTCCAACTCGTCCGGGCGGAATCCGAGCCGCTCCGGGGCCTCGCCGAGCGCTACTTCCAGGAGCACGGGCACCGCCCGCGCCCCGGCGCGACGACTGATCGCCTGCGCCACGCGGAAACTATCGGCGGTTTCGATTATATCAAAAAGCTCCAGCGCCGCCGCGGCTTTGTTCGTCTGCAGGTGGCCAATCAGGTGCCAGCACACGCCGGGTGGCAGCGTGCCCTGCAGGGCGGAGCGCTTGGCCGCCGCTTCCTGGACGTAGTTCTCCCCAAAGTGGCGCACGCCCAGCAGCGCAGCCTGGTACACCAGCGGTGCCGGGACGGTCTTGGTGGCGGCCACGAGCGTGACGTCCTCGGGCTGTCGTCCCACCCGCAGGGCCGCCGCCGCGATGGTCGCCCGCACCCGCTCGAGCCGCTCGGCCAATTCCCCGGCTCCGGCCGCCGGTGCGCCTGCATCTCGGCTCAGCATCTCACTCCCCTGCCCGTTCCTGCTCCCTCACCCCAACCCTCTCCCCGGGGGAGAGGGAGCAGAACTCCCTCTCCCCCTGGGAGAGGGAGCAGAACTCCCTCTCCCCGGGGGCGAGGGAGCAGAACTCCCTCTCCCCC
>JACQUR010000143.1 GCA_016210245.1 Chloroflexota bacterium | reverse complement strand
GGCCCGGTCTGCCCGCCGCCCCGAGGGCGGCAAGGGGTAGTGGCCAGGGGGCCGGCCAGCAGCCCTCCTCCAGCCCCCTGCTCACCACGCGCTGCCGCCCTCAGGGCGGCGGGGCGACCGGGCCGTCGCCCCCTCCGGCTCAGCGACCGCCGGCACAGCAACTGGTCACACGCGTCTCCCCGCGCCTACGGTCATTTCGCACCTTCCCCAACGTCCGGCGCGTCTTCGTGCTCCGTCTCCCTCGTCATCCAGCCCGTAGTAGCTCTGCGCCACGGCCGTCGTGCTGGGGCTGCTGCCCAGGGTGAAAGCCCTGGGCAGGTTGAGGGCGTTGTACTGCACCTCGGAGACGTAATTGACTCCCAGCGAACTGGCGACCTCGGTCAGCAGGCTGTAGGGGCCGTAGCGGTAGGTCAACACTTCCCGCGTGGCGGGCGCCTGGTTGGGGTACACGAGCTGGGCGATCCGGTCCAGGGCGTCGTAGCGCCACTCGGTCACGTAGCTGGCCCCATCCAGCACCCGCTCCTCCTTCGCCAGCCGTCCCGCCCGGTCCCAGGTGAAGGTGGCCCGGCCACACCCGTCCCACACCGCCGTCCGCCGCCCTCGCCCGTACTGCCCGGCGGCCACGGCGTAGGCATCATACTCCTGCCGTCGGGGCTCATGAGCCAGGATAAGCAAACCGAGCCGCGACCGTGAGGGGGCGCGGACCCCGGGCTCCGCTCACCCTGAGCCCGTCGAAGGGCCTCACGGTCGCGGCTCGGATACGCCTCTCACTCCGATCCCCGCTTCGGGGATGACTGCCCCCGCCGGGCACGAGCAGACCAGCACCCTCAACAGCGGATATCCCCCTCCACAATCTCGATCCGCCAGTTCTGGCGCTCGAGTTCCTGGAGCGTGTATCTGCGGCAGAAGATCAGATTGCCCGACTCGTCCTTCGCGTCCACCTTCTGGCTCCCCATGAGCTGCCCGGAGCTATCACGGGGTGGGATGGGCCAGGCGCTCTCCCGGGTCTGCCGTGGCTCGACGCGAAAGTTGGTCCTGGGGTGCTCCCGGCCGGCCTCGTACACGACGATCGGGATGTCAGTCGCGTTGTGGATGTAGACCTCCTGCCCCGTATCACCGATGCCGAGCCGCCCGCAGGCAGCCGTGCTCAGCAGGAAGAAGAACAGGAGGAGAGCGCAGCGCTTGATCATGCTCACGGCCTCCAGAGCAGGTCGAGGTCTGCACGCCTATTGGCGTCGACCTCCATCGGGTGGAGCTGGTGCATGTTCCAGTCGTTGGTCGGGAGTCCAAGCGCCTTGAGCGCAACGGCCAGTTCGTCGCGCTGCTGCAGGTAGGTCACAAGGTACGCCGGCCCCAGCCTTGGCCTGGCTCTGCCAAGGACGCGGGAGTGGCCGAAGTCGTGCCACCCTCCTTTGGTCGGCTCGGCCTGTCGCCCCGGCAGCCTGCTCCGCGCCGGCCTCCCATGCTCAGCACAGAACCTGACCCTTCACGATCTCGACCCTCCACTTCAGGCCTTTCAACTCCTCGTTCGTATACTTTCGACAGAACACCAGATTGCCGGCTTCGTCCTCGGCATCGATCTTCTGCCCGCCTTCGAGCTTGCCGGAGCTATCAGGCGGCAGAACGATCCGTCCCGTGATCGTGGTCTTCCCTGGATCCAGTGTGAACTTCGTGAGCTTCGATGCCGGAGCGGCTCTGCCCTCCTCGTAGACCACGACCGTAATGTCGGAGGCGTTGTGGATCTCCAGATCCTGCGTAGGATCGCCGACGATCCACCCGCGGCAGGCCAGACTGGATGCGACCACCAGCAGGAACAGGAAGCGCCATCTACGGAGTTGCATTCCCGTGCCACAGCAGCGACAAGCTAGCTCGCCTATTGGCGTCGACCTCCATCGGGTGCAGCTTGTACACGTTCCTGTCGGTACCCGGAATCCCGATAGCCTGTAGCGCACCGCTCACCTCGCCGCGCTGCCGGATGTACGTGGGCAAGTACGCCGCGCCCAGTTCATTCGCCTGCTCCACGTGCCCCTGTTCGTGGCGCAGCAGTGGGCTATCCGGACGTACTGTCGTGGCGGAGATGATAAGCAGAGCATGGAGCGTGACCGTCCCGCGCTCGCCGGCGATGACTTCCGACAGCAATCTCTTCCAGTCGGCCGCGTTGTTGATCACCAGCGTACCGTTGACGGAATTATGAGTACTCGGCGCGCAAGTCCCTCCGCAGTTCCCACAGGAACTCGAAGTCGTAGGACAGCACGGCCGGAACGTTGGCTCCTCCCGTGCCGAAGTATGCGTTCGCCAGGAAGTCGATAGCTCTCTGGATATCGCTGCTACCGCCGCCGCCACCACCACTGCTCGGCCCCTCCGGGCCGGTGAACCGGGTGACGTTCCCATCCTGGTCCGTAGTGATCCCAGTATCCGGGAAGTAGATGCCCTGGTCATCGACTACCACGCGAATGCCGAGGCCAGCATAGTAGTCGCGTGCCGCCTGCCGCCCGTCGTACGTGCTCAAGTCCCAGTGCCCGGTGGGATCGAGCCGGTTCAGCGGGTTGTTCCGAGCGTAGCTGTACCGATTGAGCGCCTGCGGGCTGCCGGGCTCCGGCACGATGCTGTCCGGTTGGACGAACCGCCCCAGCCCCGGATCGTAGGCGCGGCTGTGGTACCAGTACAGCCCAATGCTGGCATCCTCGACCTGCGAGGTGAACTTGTGGTCGGTGGTCAGGGCTGAGCCAGGGTCGCGGGAAACCCCGTAGAGGGTGTAGCGCATGCCGTCGACCGAGGCGAAGCTGGCGTTCGCCACCCGAATCGTGCTGCCCAGGTGGTCGGTGCCCATCCAGGAGAGCACCCCGTTCTTGCGGAAGGCGATCAGGCGGGTCACGGCGCCCAAGGTGGCCCCGTAATACTTGGTCACCACCTCGGTCGTGTCCAGCCCGTTGCCCACGTTCCGCTCGTAGGCGCCCAGGTAGTGGATGGTGCCGCTCTGGTCCAGGCGCTTGCGCCGCACCCCGTCCCCGTCGTAGGCGGTCCGCCAGACGGTGGCCCCGCCGCTGTCCAGGCGGACCGGGCGGCGCTGGGGGTCGTACTTGATGGTCTGGGTGCCGTGCTGGGTCATCGAGCCGTTGGCGTCGTAGAGATAGCTGCTGCCCCCAACCACGGCGCTCACCGCGTGCTTGTGCGCGGGATCGAGGTACTGGTAGTCCTGGCTGTTCTTGCGGGTGAGGTTCCCGATCTGGTTGTACTCGTAGCTCTCGCTGAGCCCCGGCCCGCTGGCGCTCAGCAGGCGGTCCAGGTGGTCGTAGGTATAGGTGAGGTCCCCCTCGGGGCTTTGCGTGCCGTCGATGATCCTGGTCACGTTCCCGGCGGGGTCATATTCCATGCTGCGGTTGACGAGCAGGGCGTTGGGGCTCGGCGGCCACTGGAGGCTCCTGAGCGCCCCGTACACCCCGCCCGTGAGGCCGACCCCATCCAGTCCGTAGTAGGATCTCATCACTTTCAGTGTAAGCATAGATACCATGCAACCGCCCGTGAGGCCGACCCCATCCAGTCCGTAGTAGGTCTGTGCCACGGTGGTCTCGCTCGGGCTGCTGCCCAGGATGAAGCTCTTGGGCAGGTTGAGGGCGTTGTACTGCACCCCGGACACCAGACTGGGCCCGAGCGAGCTGCTGAGCTGGCTCAGCAGCCCGTGGGGGCCGTAGGTGTGGGTGAGCACTTCGCCGTCGGGCAGGGTGGCTTGATACGGCCGGTCCAGGGCGTCGTAGGTGGTCTGGGTGATGTAGGTGAACCCGTCCAGCACCCGCTTCTCCAGCGCCAGCCGCCCGGCCGCGTCCCAGCGGAAAGTCCCACCGCCGCAGCTATCCGACAGCCCGGTCCGACGCCCTTTGCCATACTGGCCGCTG
>JACQUR010000142.1 GCA_016210245.1 Chloroflexota bacterium | reverse complement strand
GGGCAAGAAGGCGCTCGCCGAGATGGCGCCGCTCTGCACGCTGCGCTACTCCGCCACCCACGCCGACAAGCACCACATGGTCTATCGCCTCGACGCGGTGGACGCCTACGAGCGGAACCTGGTGAAGCAGATCGAGGTGGCCTCCCTCGAAGTGGAAGGCGGCCACAACAAGCCCTACGTCAAGCTGATCTCGACGAGCAACAAGAAGGGCAGGTTCAGCGCCACGGTCGAGCTCGATGTGCAGCGGGGAACCAGCGTAAGCCGGGAGGTGGTGACGGTGCAGCCATGGGACGACCTCCAGCAGGTCACGAAACGCGCGGTCTATGCCGACTGCCTCGTGCAGAGCATTGGCTGCAAGGCGGGCGAGGAGTGGCTCGAGCTGCACAACCTCGAAAAGCCGCTACGCGTCGGCGAAGCGGTTGGCGACATCGACAATGACGTCCTCAAGCGGCTCATGATCTGGCGCACCATCGAGGAGCATCTCGATAAGGAACTGCGGCTGGCGCCGCGTGGGATCAAGGTGCTCAGCTTGTTCTTCATCGATGTGGTCCAGCACTACCGCCGCTACACCGCGGCGGGCGAACCAGAGAAGGGCAAGTATGCGGTGATGTTCGAGGAGGAGTACCGCAAGGCCGCCGCCAGGCCGAAGTACCGCACGCTCTTCAACGAGGTGGACTTGACGTCGGACGCGACAGAGGTCCACGACGGCTATTTCTCCATCGACAAGAAGGGCGCCTGGACGGATACCGCCGAGAGCAACCAGAGCGGCCGCGAGAACGCCGAGCGCGCCTACAATCTGATCATGAAGGACAAGGAGAATCTGCTCAGCTTCGACACGAAGCTGAAGTTCATCTTCTCCCACTCCGCCCTGCGCGAGGGCTGGGACAACCCGAACGTGTTTCAGATCTGCGCCCTCCGCGAGATGGGCACCGAGCGCGAGCGCCGGCAGACCATCGGGCGCGGTTTGCGGCTGTGCGTGAATCAGCAAGGTGAACGGCTGCGCGGCTTCGACCTCAACACCCTCACGGTCATCGCCACGGAGAGCTACGAGCAGTTCGCCGAGAACATCCAGAAGGAAATCGAGGCCGATACCGGCATCCGATTCGGGGTTGTCGAGAAGCACCAGTTCGCCGCCATTCCCGTGACTGACCCCAGTGGGCGCACCACAGCGCTAGGCGTCGCACAGTCCGAGGCCCTCTGGACGCATCTCAAGGAAACCGGCTACGTGGATGCCAGGGGCAAGGTGCAGGATGCGCTGCGTGTGGCGCTGAAAGATGGGACCCTGCAAGTGCCCGCCGCGTTCCAAGCCCAGCTGCCGCAGGTAGAGGAGATCCTCCGCAAGCTCGCCGGCAAGCTCGACATCAAGAACGCCGACGAGCGCAGGCCGGTAAAGACGCGTCAGGCGGTGTTGCACAGCGAAGAGTTCCAGGCGCTCTGGGACCGCATCAAGCACAAGACGACCTACCGGGTGCAGTTCGACAACGACAAGCTCATCAAGGACTGCGCGAAGGCGATCGCCGACTGCCCGCCCGTCACGAAGACCCGCGTTCAGATCCGCAAGGCGGACGTTGCCATCGGTCGCGGGGGTGTCCAGGCACAGGGCACCAGCACCGAGGCGCCGATCGCGATCGAAGAGACCGATATCGAACTCCCGGACGTGCTGACGGATCTGCAGGACAAGACACAGCTCACGCGCCGCAGTCTTACCCGCATCCTGACCAGCAGCGGGCGTCTGGACGACTTCAAGCGCAATCCGCAGCAGTTCATCGAGCTAGCGACCGAGGCCATCAATCGCGCCAAGCGGCTCGCTCTTGTGGACGGCATCCGTTACCAGCGCATCGGCGACGACGCCTACTACGCACAGGACCTCTTCGAGCAGGAAGAGCTGACCGGCTACCTGAAGAACATGCTCGCCTCCGAGAAGTCGGTGTACGAGCAAGTCGTGTACGACTCCCCTGGAGTGGAGCGCACCTTCGCCGAGCAACTGGAGAAGAACACGGCGGTGAAGGTCTACGCCAAGCTGCCAGGGTGGTTCAAAGTCCCTACGCCACTGGGCACCTACAACCCGGACTGGGCGGTGCTGGTCGAGAAGGATGGCAACGAGCGCCTCTTCTTCGTAGTGGAGACCAAAGGCAGCCTGTTCACGGATGACTTGCGCGGGACGGAAGGTGCGAAAATCACGTGCGGCAAGGAGCACTTCAAGGCTCTCGCGGTTCGCGAAGCGCCAGCCAAGTACGTCGTGGCCACAAAGGTTGACGATCTCATGGCCCGCTGCTGAAACGCAGCCTCACATCGGCGACGGGGCACTGGAGCAGCGCTTCCGCGACCCCGGCGACCGGTGATGCTGAACCTTGCCATGGTCGTGCTCACCGACCGCGACGACCTGGACGACCAGCTCGGGGCACCTTCGCGCGCTGCCACGATCTCCGCGCCAGCCGCCGGTGCAGGCGAAGAACCGGGCCGGCCTGCGCGCGAAGCTGAGCGTCCCTTCCGGGGGCGTGGAAACCTCATGCTGACCAGCCCTCGGCGTCCGTGACCTCCCAATCGCGGTCGATCTCCGCCCGCTCGTCCTGGGTGGCCGAATAGCCTTCCTTCATCGCCTGCTCGATCCGCTGGCGCTCCCCGCCTAACCAGTAGCCTGCACTGCGTCAGGCGAGCCGTGGGCAATGGCAGCGTGGGCGTAGGCGATGCAGGCGCGGATGTCCTCCGGCTCGAGGTCAGGATAGTCGGCGAGGATGCTCTCCACGGTCGCGCCCTGAGCCAGCAGGCTCAGGATCAACTCGACCAAGATGCGCGTGCCCCGGACAATCGGCTTTCCGCCGAAGATCTCGGGATTGGCGGTGATACGCTGGAGTAGCTCTTGATCTGGCATGGCCGTACCACCCCCAAGCTCAGTTGATCCTACTGAGCTTCAGGATGTTCGGTTAACAGCAACACCGGCCGCAGCCCGCTCCGGGACTGGGCTGCTCGCCTTCTGCGCGCGCAATACTGTTAACCAACTTACCTGAAGCTCGCTGGCGCAGTGGTCAGCCGCGAGCCACCGGCAGAGGCTGAGGTCTCAGAGCCGCCAGCAGAACAGGATGCAGCCGTACTCTGCATTCCCTTCCCACCCGGTCGCCTTCTCAGCCAAGGCGACAAGTGGTCATTGGGGCGGAGGCCCAGTCCTGCACAACCGTCGAATGGCAGATAGCCTAACGGACCGCGTGGAACTCGTGCCCTATCCCGGCCAGTCCTTTCGGCATCAGGAGCACCTTTCGCTCACTACTCTTCGCCGTGTGGCCGAGAACAGCGGCCTCGCCCCCGTGGCTCCGGGCTATCGAGATGACCTGCTCCGCGCCTCCAGGGGCGACGACGACACAGAAGCCGATACCCATGTTGAAGGTCCTGAACATCTCGCCGTCGGAGATGCCAGCACCCTGCTGGATCAGGGCGAAGATGGGGTGCGGTTCGGGCAGGGAGTCGATGACGTACTCGACCTCTGAGTCCAGTCTCAGGAGATTCAGGAGCCCGTCGCCGGTGATATGGGCAAGCCCCTTCACCTCCACCCCGGACTGGAGCATGGCCAGCACTTCGCGGACGTAGATCCTCGTCGGCTCCAGGAGGGCTTCGCCAATGGTTTCGCCCAGCTCTTCAGAGTACTGGGAGGGAGACAGGTGGCACCCGTCGAAGAGGACCTTGCGCGCCAGCGTCAGCCCATTGCTGTGAATACCACTGCTGCGCAGGCCGACGATGACATCGCCGTCTTGAAGATTCTGACCCAGGATCATCCGGTCGAGCCGGACCAGACCCACAGCGGTGCCGACCAGGTCGAACGCATAGCCGGGCTTGTAGCCTTGCACGATTTCCTTGACCTGGGCGATCTCTCCACCCGGGATGTTGATCCCGGCCACCTCAGCGCCTCGCGCGAGCCCTTTTGCGATCTCTTCCAGCAGGTGCGGATTGGCCTCCTGCACGGCGATGTAGTCGACCAGGGAGAGCGGCTCGGCGCCGACGCAGAGCACGTCGTTGACGTTCATGGCGATGCAGTCGATGCCAATGGTGGCGTACCTGTCCATCATCTGCGCCACGAGCAGCTTGGTGCCGACACCATCGGTAGAGATGGCCAGGCCCAGGTTGTTCCCCAGGTCCAGCACATTGGCGAAGAACCCGATGGGCAAGCGCGCCTCGCCGAGACCACGGCGCAGCTCGAGCGTTGGCGCCACCTGTCGGATGAGCCCGCTCAGAGCGCGCTCTTCCCGATCGGTGTCGACCCCGGCCGAACTGTAGGTAAGGCTCCTGCCGGCGTTCGCGGTATCGAGGGAGTCGCGGGCGACCGCAGCATGAGCGTAGGCCAGGCATGCTCGGATGTCCTCGGGCTCCAGGCCAGGATAGTCCGCGAGAATGCGCTCCACAGTCTCGCCCTGAGCCAGGAGGCTCAAGACCGACTCCACAGATACGCGCAGGCCTCGAACGATCGGCTTCCCGGCAAAGATCTCGGGATCGGCCGTGATGCGCCGAAGCAACTCCTGGTCTGCCATCAATGTTACCTCGCGTTCAACGACTCAAAGCCCCAGGCTCAAGCGAACAGGTCGAGATCGACCCAGTAGAGCTCGCCCCGGCAAGGTAGACGGTGGTTCTCGCAGCCATGATGTCCTCCTCGCTCATTTCAGAGGAGGAGTGTAGATTTGAGATTGCAGAGTGCAGATTCAATCTGCACTCTGCAATCTCAAATCTACACCCTACCTGACCACCACCTGTGCCAGCGCCCACGCCACCCCCGGCACGAGCCCGAGCACCAGCACGGCCAGGCCGGCCAGGGCCACCGCGGGTGAGGTGGTGGGGCGGGGCAGCGGCGCGGCGGCGCGCAGCGCAGCCAGCAGGTCCGGCACGGGGCGGAGATAGTAGAGCACGCCGGCCACGCCGCCCAGGGCGGCGAGGGCGGCTGGCAGCGGACCCAGCACGTGCCAGGCAGGGCCGAGGACCGCCAGCTTGGCCCAGAAGCCGGGCGTGGGCGGGATGCCCGCCAGGGAGAAGAGCCCCAGCACCAGCGCCAGGTTGCGCAGCTTGCCCAGCGGCTCCGCGTCCAGCTGCTCCAGGGCCAGCGGCCCGGTGCCGCGCCCGGCCAGGCTGGCGAACACCAGCAACGCCATGGCCCCGTAGACCAGGGCGTAGAAGACGGCCGCCTGGCGCCCGTCCGGCCCGGCCCCCAGCGCCAGGGCCAGGAAGCCACCGTGGGCCACGGCCGAGTAGGCCAGCAGGCGGCGCAGGTCGCGCTGGGCCAGGGCGCCGATGGTGCCCCAGGCAATGGTCACCAGCCCCACCCCGGCCAGCACCTGGCTGAGCGGCGCCTCGGCCGCCACGGCCAGGCGCGCCAGCGCCAGCACCGCCGCCAGCTTGCTGGCGGCCATCACGTACCCGGCCACGCCCGGCGCCGCGGCGGTGTAGGCGTCGAGCGCGCCCCAGTGGAGCGGCACCGCCGCCAGCTCGAAGGCGAAGCCCAGGGCCACCAGCAGCAGGCCGGCGATCAGCGCGCCCCGCATCGCCGGGTCAGCCGCCGGCAGTTGGGGCAGCGCCAGCGAGCCCGTGGCCAGGTAGATGAGCCCGAGGCCATAGATGAGCAGGGCGAAGCTGACCGCGCCCAGGACGAAGTACTTGAAGGCCGCCTCCAGGGGCGCCTCGCCCTGCCCCATCGCCACCAGCACGGCGGCCGAGAGGGCCAGGGTCTCCAGCCCCAGGACCATCTGCACCAGGTCGCTGCCGGTGGCCAGGGCAATCGCGCCGCCGCCGGCGAGCAGCAGCAGCGCCGCAGCCTCCGGGCGCTGGGTGGGCTCCTGCAGCTCCAGGCTGGGCAGGAGCAGCACCGCCAGCACACACGCGCCCGCGATGGCCCACACCGCCACCTCGGCCCCCCCAGCACTGGCCGCGGCCAGCGCGGCCAGCACGGCCGCGGCCACCGTGATCGCCTGGATCCAGCCGCTGCGTTGGGTCAGCGGGGCGGCCAGCCCCAACAGCACCAGCGCGCCCGCGCAGAGCACGGCCACGGCGAGCAGATTGGCGGGAATGCCGAACGGAGGGCTCATGGCTGGAGCCCCAGGAGTGGACGCGGAGTCGCGGAGACGCGGGGACGCGGGGACGCGGGGTCCTTCGACAAGCTCAGGATGAGCGGGGGACGCGGAGACGCGGGGTCCTTCGACAAGCTCAGGAT
>JACQUR010000150.1 GCA_016210245.1 Chloroflexota bacterium | reverse complement strand
TTCGAGATGACGAGCTACGACATCGCGACCCAGCACCTCCGCGCAGTAGACCTCCGGCTTGCGCCGGTGATCGACGCCGTGGGGGTACCCAAGCTCACGATGCGGCGCGACCCCTTCGACGCGCTCGTTTCGGCGATCGTCAGCCAGCAGATCTCGGGGAAGGCCGCTGCGGCAATCAAGGCGCGGGTGGCCGCGCTCTTTCCGACCGGCCGGCCGGATCCGGAGGGACTGCTGGCGTTGAGCACCGAGACGCCCCGATCGGCCGGACTCTCGAACCAGAAGCTCACCTATCTACGAGACCTGGCCGGTCGGGTGGCGAGCGGTACACTCGACCTCGCGGCGTTGCCGTCGCTCGAGGACGAAGCAGTCATCGCGCAGCTGATCCAGGTCAAAGGCATCGGCCGCTGGACGGGCGAGATGTATCTCATCTTCCATCTCGGAAGACCAGACATCCTGCCGGTCGACGACCTCGGCCTGCGTGCGGCCGTCCAACGGCTCGACGAGCTTCCTGAGCTGCCGAAGCGCGACTACCTCGTCCCTCGCGGCGAGCCCTGGCGTCCGTACCGGTCGATTGCGACCTGGTACCTCTGGCGGAGCCTCGGCGTGACGCCGCCCCTGCCGTCCGGCTGATAGCGTGCCTCTACCAGCGGCCACACTCGTGATCCCTTGGCGTACCCCAACCACGCAATCCCACCCCCTGCTAGCCCACGGTACGGAAACTGATTGCACGGCCTGGGGTTTGGACAGCGGGAGGACGATCGGCTCCAGTACGCACGTTGGAGGCGAACGGATCTCAGCCTGGTACCCTTGAGCGCTTCGTCCAGACCAGTACGGTGGACCCCTTCGTCAAGACAGTCGGAAGGCGTTTCTTAAGGTGGTTCACCCTCCCTTCCTGACCGTTCTTTGTATGACTGGTATATGTATCCGGCGGCTCCGGGCGAGGGACGCTGAGCGGGTGCGGGCGAGGCGGGCGTCGTCGCCGTCGTCGGGCTGGTGGAGAAGTGGGCGGGTCCCGCAGGAGCCGTCCACTTCTCCACCAGCCATCGCTCACCCCACCTTCAGCACCTCCGACGGTAGCTCGGGCCGGAGCTCCTCCACGTGGACGAGCGTCGGGTCGAAGTACACCTCCGCCGGCGTCCGGTACCCCAGCGCTTGGTGAGGCCGCTCGACGTTATAGAAGTCCAGATACTGCCCCAGCCCGTGCCGGGCGGCCCGCGGCGTACCATAGTCGTTCAGGTAGACGTTCTCGTACTTGCCGGTGCGCCAGAGCCTTTCCGTGAAGCTGTTATCCAGGGCTCGGCCCTTCCCGTCCATGCTGATCCGAACATTCCTCACCAGCAAACGCTCGAGGTACTGCGGGCTCGTGAAGTGGCTGCCCTGGTCGCTGTTCCAGATGTCCGGCGTCGCCCGCGCCAGCGCCCGGTCCACCACCAGCAGGACGAAGTCGATCGCCAGCGTCTGGTCCAACTCCCAGGCAACCACATACCGCGAGAACCAGTCGAGGACCGCGACCAGATACATCCAACCAGCCGTCAAGCGGATGTACGTGATATCAATGCCCCAGACGTGATGGGGGTAGCTCGCCGTCACGGACCGCAGCAGGTAGGGGTACACGGCCCGCTGCTGCGCTCGTTTGCTCAGGTTGGGTCCCGGGCAGATGCCGGCAATCCCCATCTCCTGCATGTGCCGCTGCACCGCCTTGCGGTTTGACCACCAGGTCCCCTCGGCGAAGCTCGACCGCGACCCGCCGCGACCCGTAGAACGGGTACTTGGTGTAGATCTCGTCAATCCGATGCTTGATCGCCACCTCTTCGGCCGAAGGCGGCGCCGGTTGGTAGTACAAACTCGCCCGACTCAGACCCAGTAACTCCGCTTGGACCGTCAACGCCAGCTCCGAGCCCTCCCGCTCGACCAGCGCAACCCGCTCGGCCCTACTCATGGTCGATGCCAGATTTTTTTTTGAGCCAGGCCACCTGCGTGGTCAGCCGCCCAATCTCGGCGTACAGCTCGTTCACCTGTTTCTCGTGCGCGGCTCGCTCTTTGGCCAGCTCGGAGCGCTCTTTCTCGAACAGGCTCGGCAGCTCCTTGAGCGCCGCTGCTTTCCACTCGCTGATCAGATTCGGGTGGATCCCGTGGGCCGAGGCGATCTGCGTGATCAGCTTGTCCTCCTTCAAGACCTCCTGGACAACCTCGGCCTTGAAGCTAGTCGTGTAGCGCTTCCTCATGCTTGCTTGACCCACCTTATTTTGCCCTCGTCAACTGTCCAGTTTTACGGGGCCACTATACGGTGCCAGCCAGCCCACTAACTGGTCCAGCAGAAACGAGGCAAAGGGGCAGCGCTCCAGGCCCCACTCGGGGGAAGCCGCGTGCTCGAAGGCGAGGGTGGTGTAGACCAGCCGTCCCTGCCCCAGCCGCAGCTCGCCCGCGTAGTCGGCCGGGCTGAAGTCGCGCAGATCCAGGCGATGCACGATGGGCCGGTGCTCGGTTGCGCCCTCCAGCGCTGCGCTCAGGCGCGGGCTGTCCACCGCCTGGTCGGTGGCCAGGCTCTCCCAGGCAAGATCGGCGTAGCCGTCGTGGGGGAAGGCTGCCAGGGCCGGGTGGGGGAAGATCAGCGGCAGCCCCTCGCGCCAGAACGGCAGGCGGCGGATCGGGAGGAGGCCCGCGCCCGACTGCAACACCAGTGCTCGTCCCCCCTGCCGCACGTGCTCCAGCACCACCTCGTCGGCGCAGGAGGCCACCAGCACCTCGCCCCCCTCGGCCCTGTCCGGCGTGGCGAAGCGCTCTGCCAACCCCGCCAGGCGCCCGCCGGGATCGTGGAGCCGGACCCCGGTGGAGGGGGCGCTCCTGCCTGGTGGGGCGGGCGTCTCTACCGATGGGGCGGGCGTCTCTGCCCGCCGGTGTCCACGGGGAAACAGCCAGAGCGGCCAGGCGTTGCGGACCGGTGGCTCGTGGCCGTCCAGCCAGGCATGCACCGCCAGCCGTCGCGGGGCCGCCACCTCCGGGGCCTGGAAGTCGAGCACCCCCATCTCCTGCACCACGCCGGCCTGCAGCCGCACCCGCCGCGGCTCGCCCTCCGCTACCACCGTCCCGCGCTCGTCCTCCACCCGCCAGCGCAGCGCGGCCCGCAGCACCCCTCGGCCGAAGTGCGAGACCACCAGCGGCCGCCACACCCGCCCACCGCCCCAGGCGCAGTAGGTCTCGCCGGCTACCAGGCGATCGCCGCCCGCGATCCAGCTCCGCCTCGGCGGCGGGCACAGCAGCACCACCGTGTCCGCGTTGAAGGCGGCCAGCTCCTCGGGCGACCACTTCGCGCGCCCGAGGTCATCGAACAGGCCGGCGGCCCAGAGCGGCACGTCGCGCAGCGTGGTGACCACGTAGCCGGACAGGCTCGGGTAGCGGCGCACCAGCTCGAGCACCTGCTTGCGCAGGACCAGGCTGCGGGCGAACGAGCGTCGCTCGAGCTCAGCCTCGTCGCACGGGAGCTCCACAGCCTGCAGGCGCCGCGGCTGGTCCAGCAGCGCCTGCCGCTCGGCCAGGGGATTGCGGTCCAGGTCGTGGCTCAGCCACCAGTCCTCGCCCGCCCCGAGCTGGTCGCGCAGCCTGGTGACGCTTCGGAAGGTGTCCGAGTCCAGGAACTCACCGAACAGCCACGGCCGGGTGCGGCGCCAGGGAGCGGCAAAGGCGTCCATCAGCGGGCCCAGGTGCTCCGGCTGGGCGTAGAGGTGGTAGTCGTAGAAGTCGGCGAAGTCCACCAGCAGGCCACCGTAGCACTCGCCCGAGCCGCTGTTGTCGCGCACCAGGGTGTCCGGGGCCAGGCGCTTGACCGAGCGATAGAGCCGCCGCAGGAACGGAGCATCGGCGCTCGAGTTCAGCTCGCAGCCCAGGGTGTAGAGCACGAGCGAGGGGTGGCCGCGCCGCTGGCCAACCAGGATCGGGTACTGCTGCAGCGCCCGGCGGCGCTGCGCCGGGGACACCGTGGGCGGCCAGAGGGGCAGCTCCTGCCACAGCAGCATGCCCACCTCGTCGGCCAGGTCCTGGTACGTCTCGGGCGGCACGAACAGGCAGTGCTTGACCAGGTTGAAGCCGAGGGCTCGCACCCGGCTCAGCTCGTCGCGCAGCTCGGCCTCGGTGGGGGTGGGCGCGATGGTACGCGGGTAGAAGCCCCAGTGCAGCACGCCGCGCAGCAGGACCGGGCGGCCGTTCAGCCACACCTGGTGGCCTCGGGCCCGAAGCTCGCGCACGCCAAAGGGGCGCTCGGCCGAGGTGCGCACGACCCCGCCCACTGAGAGCCGGAGGCGGAGCAGGTAGCGGTGCGGCGCCTCGGGCTCCCAGAGCAGCGGGTCGCGCAACTGGAAGGGCAGGCGCACCTCGCGCTGCCCCGGGGAGAGCGACAGGCGCTGCCCCACCTGGGCGACCGGGCTGCCCGACGGATCGAACACCTCGGCCTCCAGCTCGGCCTCGCACGGCGCGGCGCCCAGGTGCTGCACCTCCACGTTGGCGACCGCGGCGCCGCGGAGGTTGGCTCGCACCCACGGCCGCCCGAGGACCAGGTCGCCGTGGGGGCGCAGCTCCACCGGCTGCCACAGGCCGCCGAAGGGCATCGCCACCTCGGGTACGAAGCCGGCCAGCGTGTCCTGCCAGGGAAAGCGGTGTCCGGGCTTGACCACCTCCACCCGCAGCTCGTTCTCGCTGCCCACGCGCAGCCAGGGCGTGGCTGCGAGGGCGAAGCTGTCCCACATGCCCTGGTGCCGGCCCAGGTAGCGGCCATTGAGCCAGACTCGGGCCTGGTAGCTGGCCGCGCCAAAGCGCAGACTCGCCTGCTGGCCCTGCCAGGTCTCGGGAACCGCAAAGCGCCGCTGGTACACCACCGGCCCCTCCAGGCTGGCGGGGTAGCCCTGGGCCTCCCAGCAGCCCGGCACGGTGATGGCGCCCCAGCTCCGGCCGTCGGGGCTGAACTGCCACTCGCCCCCGAGGTCGAGCGCGGGTGGCAAGGGTGAAAACTGCTCCATCAGTGGCGGTAGAAGCAGTAATAGAGCCGCTCCAGCCAGGTCGGTCCCTCGTCCCACTCGATCCGCCGGCCGCGCCAGTAGGCCTCGTGGCGGCGGGGACGCAGGAGCCAGCCGAGGAAGCCGAAGCCCAGCAGCGCCAGGCCAAGGGTGCCGGCTAGCCCGTGCAGGAAAAAGGCCAGGCCGAGCCACTGCAGCGCCACCAGGATCCCGCCGGCAAGCATGACCTGTCCAGGTGAAGCGGGACGCAGGTCCAGCGCCAGGCCCGCCGAGCGCCATCGCCTCCTGGCAGGAGGCAGTTTATCCGCCCCGGCCTGGCGCAGCGCCTGGTCGAGGTCGCGCTCGAATTGCTCGCGGCTATAGTTAGGGTCGTGAGCCATGGCGTTATTCCCCGGGCTCGTCGCTGACCTGGCGCCCGTCGCCGACCGGCTGGCGGACCAGGGTCTGCTGGAGCCCGCGTGAGATGTGGCCCACCAAATCCTGCTCGGCCGCCCGGGCGGCGACCCGCAGCGCGCTCTCGATAGCCCGGGCGTTCGAGCGGCCGTGGGCGATGATGCATACCCCATTCACGCCGAGCAGCGGCGCGCCGCCATACTCGGCGTAGTCGATACGCCGCCGCACCCGCTGGAAGACGGGGCGCAGCAGCAGGCCCGCCAGTGAGGAGAGGAGCCCCGCCTTGATCTCCTCGCGCAGGATGCTCACGATCATGCTGGCCACGCCCTCGGCCAGCTTGAGCGCCACGTTGCCGACGAACCCGTCGCACACCACCACGTCGGCCAGGCCGGCCGGAATGTCCTTGCCCTCCACGTTGCCCACGTAGTTGATCGGCAGCTCGCGCAGCAGCGGCTGGGCGGCCAGCACGAGCTGGTTGCCCTTGGTGGTTTCCTCGCCGATGCTCAGCGTCGCCACTCGAGGCCGCTGGAGGCCGAAGACGCGCTCCATGTAGATCGAGCCCATGAGCCCGAACTGCGCCAGCCACGGCGGCCTGACATCGACATTGGCGCCGCCGTCGATCAGGCAGACCGGCCCCCGCTGGCTGGGCAGCACCACCCCCAGGGCCGGCCGCTCGATGCCCGAGATGCGCTTGAGCTGCAGGAGCGCCGCGGCCATGCCTGCGCCGGTGTTGCCGGCCGAGACGAAGGCCTGCGCTCGGCTCTGCTGGACCAGCTTGAGGCCGACGACGATCGAGGCGTCGGGCTTGCCCCGCACCGCCTCGGCCGGGTGCTCAGCCATCTCCACCACCTGGCTGGCGGGCACGACGGACAGGCTCAGGCCCTGGGTGTGGTGCTTGGCCAGCTCGGCCTCCACCTCGGCCAGGCGCCCAACCAGCAGCACCTCCAGGCCCAGGTTGCGGGCCGCGGCCACGGCCCCAGCCACCGTGACCGCGGGGGCGTGGTCGCCCCCCATAGCATCGAGCGCAATGCGCACGGTTCCTCTCCAACAGGACTGAGTCAGGACTGAGGACTGAGCGATGAGGACTGAGCGAGGCCCTCGCTCAGTCCTCATCGCTCAGTCCTCAGTCCTGACTCAGTCCTACCAAATGGCGTGTGTAGAATTCCACCACCCGTTCGCCGTACTCCTCGGGGCGCAGGCTGAAGACGGTCCCGTGGCCCGCCTCGGGCACCAGCCACAGCTCGCACGGCCCCTGCGCCGCGGCGAAGATCCGCTCGGCATGGTGGGCGGGGAAGAGCTCGTCCTGCCCGCCGTGGATGACCAGCAGCGGTCGGGGTGCCAACTGTCGCGCCGCGTCGATGGGCCGCACCTGGCTCGTGCGGATGCCGGCTTGCCACTCGCCAAAGGCGATCACCAGCGGCCGCAGCCAGATCGGTAGGCGCACCAGGCTCTCGAAAGCTTCGGCCACCAGGTCGTCCAGGGCGCTGAAGGTGCTATCCACGACCACCGCCTGGATCTGGGGCAGCGCGCCCGCGGCCAGCAGCGCTACGGACCCGCCCAGTGACTCGCCCAGGATGCCGATCCGTTCGGGCCGATGGGTGGGATGGCCCAGCAGGTACTCGACCGCGGCCTGTACCTCCGCTACCTCGCGGTAGCCCACGGTGCAGCTCCCGCCCTGGCTCTCGCCGTGGGCGCGCAAGTCCAGGAGCAGCGTGCCGAACCCATGGGCGTGCAAGAGCGCCGCCCGGTCGAGCATCAGCTCGCGGTTGGCGCGCAGGCCGTGGACCAGGATGATGGTCGCCCGGTTGCGCGGCGGCACGTACCAGGCCTGTACCACCACCCCGTCCGCGCAGCACAGCCGCGTCGCCTCGTAGGCCAGCCCCAGGTCGGCTGGGGTCCTGGTCGGCCGTGTGCGGGGTGGATGGGTGTAGGCCCGTGCGGCGCCAAAGGAGAGCGCTACCGCCAGCCCCACGGCGCCCAGCCCGACGCCCAGCACGGCCAGGATCATGCCCGCTCCTCTACAGCCATCAGTGGCCAGTGGTCAGTGGTCAGTGGTCAGTGATCGGTGGTCGGTGGTGCCCGGTGACTCCTGATTCGTAGGGTGGTATCCGAGCCGCGACCGTGAGGTCCTTCGACAGGCTCAGGATGAGCGGACCCGGGGTCCGCGCTCCCTCACGGTCGCGGCTCGGATACCACCCCTCACTTCACGGGGAACAGGTCCGCGCTCCCTCACGGTCGCGGCTCGGACAGCACCCCTCACTTCATGGGGAACAGAGCAGGAGTCAGGTCCTTCCC
>JACQUR010000128.1 GCA_016210245.1 Chloroflexota bacterium | reverse complement strand
GCCCGCCTGGTGCGCGTGGACGCCAGCAAGGCCGCGCGCCTGCCGGGGGTGGTGGTGCTGACGCGGGACGACCTCCAGGGCATGGACCCCTACTACGGCCCGGTGGTGCGCGACCAGCCCATCGTGGCCCTCGACAAGGTGCGCTACGTTGGGGACGTGGTGGCGGTGGTAGCCGCCGAAGAGCGCGACCTGGCCGAGGAGGCCCTGGACCTGGTCGAGGTGGAGTACGAGCCCCTGACGCCGGTGGCCGACGTGCTCGAGGCGATGCAGCCCGGCGCCCCGATCATCCATGAGACCCGCCGTACTCCTGACGTCGTGTTCGTCGACATGCGCTCGGTTCACTTCCAGGCCGACAGCAACGTGTGCAGCACCTACCACGTCGAGCAGGGCGACGTGGAGGCGGGCTTCGCCGAGGCAGACGAGCTCTTCGAGGACACCTACACCGCCCCGACCATCCAGCACGGGCACATGGAGCCCCACGCCTCCACCGCCTACTGGGAGGCCTGCGGCAAGCTGGTGATCTACACCTCCTGCCAGAACCCATCAGTGGTCCGCACCCAACTGGCCGAGCTGTTCCAGTTGCCCGAGACCCAGGTGCGGCTGATCGTGCCCTACGTGGGCGGCGGCTACGGGGCCAAGACCTACCCGAAGCTGGAGCCGCTGGTGGCGGCCCTGGCTCGCAAGGCGCGCCGCCCGGTGCAGTGGGTGCTCACCCGCGAGGAGGTGTTCCAGACCGCCGTCCGCCATGCCTCGGTAGTGCGTATCAAGACGGGCGTCCGGCGCGACGGCACGCTCCTGGCTCGCAAGGTGGAGGCGATCTACGATACGGGCGCCTACGCCGACATCGGCCCCCGCACGGCCAAGAACGGCGGCTACGCCTCCGGCGGCCCGTACCGCATTCCCCACCAGCACCTCACCTCCCTGTGCGTGTACACCAACAAGCCGCCCTCGGGCGCCTTCCGAGGGTTTGGCGTCCCCCAGGTGTGCTGGGCCTACGAGTCCCAGATGGACGACATCGCCCGCCGCCTGGGCCTCGACCCCGTGGAGCTACGGCTGAAGAACCTGGTCCGCGAGGGCGATATCTTCGTCACCGGCGAGCCCCTCATCAGCGTCGGCCTGGCCGACTGCGTCAAGCAAGCGGCCGCAGCTATCGGCCTCGCCAGTCCTGAGTGCCGAGTCCTGAGTCCTGAGTCCGAGGTCCGCACTCAGCACTCCGCACTCAGGACTCAGCACTCAGGACTCAGCACCGAGCACACAGCCCTCAGGACTCAGGACTCAGCACTCAGCACTCAGCACTCAGCACTGGTCCGCGGCAAGGGTCTGGCCTGCATGATCAAGAGCACTATGACCCCCTCCAACTCCGCCGCCAGCATACGGCTGAACGCGGACGGGTCGGTGCAACTCCTCACCAGCAGCGTGGAGATCGGCCAGGGCCGCAGCACCGGCCTGGCCCAGATCGTGGCCGAGACGCTCGGCGTGGCGGTGGAGCGGGTGAGCGTGGCCCTGCCGGACACGGAGGTCACTCCGTACGACCAGTCCACCAGCTCCAGTCGGACGATCTTCAGCATGGGCCACGCCGCCCAGCAGGCGACGCTCCAGGTGCGCGAGCAGGTGCTGCGGGTGGCCGCGCAGGCGCTGGAGGCCTCCGAGCAGGACCTGGAGATCCAGGACGGCGTGGTGCGGGTGAAGGGCGCCCCGGAGCGCCGCCTGACCCTGGCCCAGGTCTTCCAGGCCCGCTTCGGCACGGCGGTGGGCAGCTTCTTCGGCAACGACGACTTCCAGACCACCGGCGGGCTGGATCCCGAGACCGGCAAGGGCAAGGCTTCAGCCTTCTGGTTCCTGTCGGCGGCTGGAGCGGACGTGGAGGTGGATACGGAGACCGGCAAGGTGCGGGTGGTCAGGACAGTGACCTGCGTCGACGCCGGCAAAGCGATCAACCCCAGGCAGTGCGGGCTGCAGAACGAGGGCTCGATGCTGACCGCGATGGGCTCGGCCCTGTTCGAGGAGATGGTCTTCGACAACGGCCAGCCGATCAACTCGACCTTCCTGGACTACATGATGCCCTCGCTGGAGGACTGCCCGGAGTCGTTCCAGTCGTTGCTGGTCGAGACGCCGCACCCGGAGGGGCCCTTCGGCGCCAAAGGGATAGGTGAGGCGGCGCTCGGCCCGGTCGCCCCGGCCATCGGCAACGCCGTGGCCAATGCCCTGGGAGGCATTCGGATCAAAGACTTGCCGCTGCGGCCCGACCGAGTGGTGGCCGCGCTAGAAAAGGAGCAGGAGAAGTGAGCGTAAGGATCAACATCACCGCGACGATCAACCAGCGCGAGCGCGAGGCGTCCGTCAAGCCCAACCAGACCCTGCTGGAGTACCTGCGCGACGATCTGCACCTGAAAGGCACGGTCGAAGGCTGCGGCGTGGGGGTGTGCGGCTCCTGCACCGTCCTGCTGGACGGGCGGCCAGTCAGCTCCTGCCTGACCCTGGCGACCAACGTCGACGGCCGGCAGGTGGTGACCATCGAGGGGCTGGGCGAGGACGGCAAGCTGGACCCGGTGCAACAGGCCTTCCTCGACTACCAGGCCTTCCAGTGCGGCTTCTGCACGCCCGGCATGATCCTGGCCGCCAAGAGCCTGCTCACCGAGAACCCGGCGCCCACCGAGGCAGAGATCCGCGACTACCTGAGCGGCAACATCTGCCGCTGCGGCACCTACGTAGAAGTGCTGGCCGCAGTGAAGTCACTGGCGAAGTAAGGCCGAAAAGAGACACCTTCCTCAGCTATTCCACCGCCCCCGCTCATCCTGAGCCTGTCGAAGGATGAGCGGGGCGCGATGGCCGGTGCGTCACCTCACCGTCCCGCCCTTGCGACCGGACAAGGCAGCACCACGAGCGAGCGCAGTGCGCGCTGAGCGGCGCGAGTTGCAATCGACTGTTGACACTACAGCGGCTTGGGAGTAATCTAGAGCGAACGCCGAGTCGCCTTGACTTGGCCCGTTCGTCGTCGTTCGGCAGTGGCTGCCTGTTCGCGGTGCGGCCGTCCGCCTCGGCCCCACCGCAGAAGCGGGAGGGGACCATGCACCCGAGCCCGTCGTTTGGTCGCCTGTCCCTGGTCGTCCTGGTGGGCTTCCTGCCCCTCCTGGCGAGCCTGCCGCTCCCCGTGGCCGGCAGCCCGGCCAGCGCCGCCCCCGCGCTCACGCCCGTTCCACCGGCGCCCAACCGCCCACAGGTGAGCCAGGCCCTCGCCTCCAGCGGCCCGCTGTTCATCGAGAACCTCGGCCAGTTCGACCCCCGCGCCCGCTTCCAGGTGCGGGGGCTGCAGGGCACGGTGCATCTGGCTGAGGATGGGGTGTGGATCACGGTGGCCGGACCTAACCCCCCGGCCCCCTTCCCTGCCAGGGAAGGGGGAGCACCCGAGGGGCGTGGTGACTCCCCTCCCCTGGCAGGGGATGGGCCGGGGGAGTGGTCCGTCCGCCGCTCCCCGCGTCGGGGTGGGGCG
>JACQUR010000138.1 GCA_016210245.1 Chloroflexota bacterium | reverse complement strand
GGCCCGATCGCCGGCGGGCGATCGGGCCGATCTCGGCTACTTGCAGGATGAAGGATGCCGACGAGAGCTGTTTTTCTCGACGTCTTCGGCACGCTGCTGGACATGGGCGAGCCCGCGGCCGCCTACCTGGACATCCTGCGCCAGCACGGCTACCCCCGCTCGCTGGAACAGATCCAGGGCTGGCTGGTTGAGGCCCGTGAGGAGGTGCGGCGTATCCCGTCTGGCCCGGGGCCGGACTTCACCATCTCGGCCGCGCGCGAGCAGGCGCGGCGCGAGGCGATCATCGCCGCCTTCCTGCGGCGAGCGGGGGTGGAGCGAGCCTTCGATGCCTGCCGTGCGGCCATCTGGGAGTCCTGGGTAGGCACCCGCGTCTTCCGGCTCTACCCGGAAACCGCCAGCGTCCTGGCGCAGCTCAAAGCGGCGGGCTTCATCCTGGGCACCGTTTCCAACTGGGAGCCACGCTTGGCCCAGTTGTGTACCAGCCACGGCATCGCCCCCTACCTGGACTTCATCCTGGCTTCGGAGGCTGAGGGCCACGCCAAGCCGGGGGCGCGCCTGTTCGAGCTGGCGCTGGAGCGGGCCGGGGTGGCGCCCGACCAGGCGCTCCACGTGGGCGACAGCCCGCGGGAGGACGTGCAGGCCGCCGAGTCGCTCGGCATTCGCGCGGTGCTGATCGAGCGCGGCGGGCAGCAGCGGAGTACACACTCGCCCCGCGTCCCGTCCCTGGAGGCGGTGCTGCCCCTGGCCCGGGCGCCCGCCTGGCTGCGCGGGCGGGTCGAGCGCGGCCGGGGTGAAGCGGCCGGCTTCACTCAGTTCGCCTGGGTGCGGGAGCAGGTGGCCAGCCG
Organism: Chloroflexota bacterium; assembly: GCA_016210245.1. Lineage (GTDB taxonomy): Bacteria > Chloroflexota > UBA6077 > UBA6077 > JACQUR01 > JACQUR01. The sequence goes on along the minus strand of JACQUR010000138.1, from coordinate 1,773 downwards.
GCTGGGCTTCGAGCTGTACCCCGGCACGCTCAACCTGCGCCTGGAGGGAACAGACCTGGCCGCCTGGGCCGAGCTGCGCGCCCGGCCCGGCGTGCCGATCGAGCCCTCGCCAGGCTTCTGCGCCGCGCGCTGCTACCGGGTCAGCGTCGAGGGCCAGGTGCCCGGGGCCATCGTGCTGCCCATGGTGTCGGACTACCCGACCGACGTAGTGGAAGTGCTGGCTCCGCTGGCACTGCGGGAGGCGCTGGGCCTGGTTGACGGGACGGCCCTCACCCTGGCCGTTGCCCCGCAGACCGAGTGACGCGCTGAGCAGGACGGGGACGGCCCGCCTATCCTCACCAAACCGAGGCCGCCGTTGCTATCCAGTGAGAGGCGGGCCGTCCCCGGCCCGCTCGCCGCCGTTGCCGAGCCCGAGCGTGTGCCCGAGCTTGGACTGCTTGGTCAGCAGGTAGCGCAGGTTGACGTGGTTGGGCGGCACCACGAGCGGCACCTGCTCTACCACCTCGAGCCCGAAGCCCAGCAGCCCGGCCCGCTTCTGCGGGTTGTTGGTCAGCAGGCGCAGCCGCTCCAGCCCCAGGTCGACCAGGATCTGGGCCCCGATCCCATACTCGCGCGGGTCCGGCGGGAACCCCAGGTGCAGGTTCGCCTCCACCGTGTCCAGCCCCTGGTCCTGGAGGCGGTAGGCCTTGAGCTTGTTCACCAGCCCGATGCCGCGGCCCTCGTGGCGCCGCAGGTACACCACCACCCCCCGCCGCTCGCCCTGGATCAGCGACATGGCCAGGCGGAGCTGCTCGCCGCAGTCGCAGCGGTGGCTGCCGAAGACATCGCCGGTCAGGCACTCGGAGTGCATCCGCACCAGGGGCGGCGTCCCTGTCCGCACCTCGCCCTTGACCAGGGCCAGGTGCGCCTCGCTGTCGACCAGGCTCTCGAAGGCGATCACCCGGAACGACCCCAGTTCGGTTTCGATGTCCGTCTCTGCCACTCGGCGGACCAGCTTCTCGGTCCGCCGCCGGTACTCGACCAGTTGGGCAATGGAGGTGACCTTGATCCCGTGCTGGGCGGCGAAGCGCTCCAGGTCGGGCAGGCGGGCCATGGTCCCATCCGGGTTCATGATCTCGCAGATCACCGCCGCCGGATAGAGCCCGGCCAGCTTGGCCAGGTCTACCGAGGCCTCGGTGTGGCCGGCCCGCCGCAGCACCCCGCCCTCGGCGTAGCGCAGCGGGAACAGGTGGCCCGGGCGGACCAGGTCGTCCGGCCGGGTCGATGGATCCAGCAGCGCCCGTGCCGTGGTCGCCCGGTCGGCGGCCGAGATGCCGGTGCTGGTATGGTGCCGCGCCTCGACCGAGACGGTGAAGGCGGTGCCCAGGGGCGCGCCCGACTGCTCCACCATCAGCGGGATGTCCAGCTCGTCCAGCCGCCGCCCGAGCATGGGCATGCAGACCAGGCCCCGCCCGTGGGTGGCCATGAAGTTGATCGCCTCGGGCGTCACGAACTGGGCGGCCATCACCAGGTCGCCCTCGTTCTCCCGGTCCTCGTCGTCCACGACGATCAGGAACTTGCCCGCGCAATAGTCTTCGAGTGCCTCGGTAACGGTCACCAACGGCATGGTGCGCCTCACGTCGGCGGGTGAAGGGTGAAGCGCTGCCAGCGCTTCACCCTTCACTCGCCGACCTAGAACGTCAGTCCCCACGCCCGCTCGAAGCGAGCGAGCTTACGTACATAATACTCCCAATAGGAGGCCATCAGCCTGGGATTATGGATGTTGGCCCGCTT
>JACQUR010000137.1 GCA_016210245.1 Chloroflexota bacterium | reverse complement strand
CCCTCGTAGGGGGCGACGGCTCTGTCGCCCCGCCGCCCCGAGGGCGGCAGAGCGTGGCGACCAGGGGGCCGGAGGAGAGCTGCTGGCCGGCCCCCTGGGCACCACGCCTTGCCGCCCTCGGGGCGGCGGGCAGACCGGGCCGTCTGCCCCTACGACCTCCACGCACAAGAACTGGGCAGACCCGTCGGGTTTCCGGCCTCAAACCTCCGGGCTACGACTGATCCGACTGCGACCCGGCTGTACCACCACGAAGGACCCCATTAGCCGCTCGCCTACCTGCTCGGTGACGTCCACAACAGTCTTCGGCAGTCGACCGCGAGCCCGAGCAGGGAACCGCATCAGGATCACCCCGCCGGATGGTTGTGCGTTGGCAAAGACCAACTGGCCGAAGTCCTTGTCCTCGGTCAGGAGGATCCTGCCCTGGCGAACGGCCAGATCGATGACCACTTCATCCGCCGCTCCCGACGAGATCTCTGCGACGGCAAGGACCTCGTGCCCGGCGGCGCGCAGAGCGCGCACCACCGAGAAGTCACAACTCTCGTCAGCCAGAAAGCGCACAGGATCAGGACGGAGAGGTGGGCTGTGGTGTAGCCACGGGAACTGTCTCCTCGTGGGCCACGAGGTCTGCCGCGTAACTGATCGCGGCTCGAATATCCTCCCGTGTCAGTCGCGGGTATGCGTCCAGCAGATCCTCCGCGGTCGCTCCTTCGCCTAGCTTGCGCAAGATGAGCTCAACCGTTACCCGCGTCCCTCGGATGACCGGCTTGCCCAGCATCACCTTCGGGTTGATCTCGATCCGAGCGTTGGTGGCCATAGCGTCCATCTCCTCGCCGGCCGGGTCGTCTCGCTTGGCATTCCCCCACCAGAGCATCGTCAGCATGATAGCATCCCGGAGGCGGCGCTGGTCGCTGACCCCAATGCAAGTAGGTCCGCTAGGGCGATTCAGTGGTCCGGTTTCGAGCGGTCGCGGGATGGTCACCTGCCGCCCTGAAGGGCGGGCCTAACGCCCAGGCCCGCCCTTCAGGGCGGCAGGTGCGGGCCACTGAATAGCCCTATAGGTCCGCCATCCGCTCTTGACACGCCCCCGCCCAATCGCCATAATAATCCTACTGAAAACGTAGGAATATGTGCGGGTCCAATGCTGAAGGTTTCCACGCGCATCCATTACGGCCTGCGAGCCATGATCGAGTTGGCCAAGGTCCACGGGACCAGGCCGCTGGCGCTGAGCGAGATCGCGCGCACGGAGGAGCTGCCGCTGGCCTACCTGGAGCAGCTCGTGGCCGACTTGCGCCGCGCCCACCTGGTCGGGGGCATGCGGGGGCTGCACGGCGGCTACCGCCTGACCCGGCCCCCGGCTCAGGTGACCGTGGGTGACGTGGTGCGCGCGCTGGAGGGGCCGCTGGCCCTGGTCGACTGCCTGTCCCAGGACTACCAGCCGGGCGGGTGCGAGCGCGAGATCGAGTGTCTCTCGCGCAGCATCTGGAGCCAGGTCAAGCAGAGCATCGAGCAGGTGCTGGACTCGACGACCCTTGAAGACCTCTGCCTGGGCCAGTCGGGCGAGCGGACGCTGCTGCCCGTACTCGGCCCCGAGCTATTCTCAAAGAAGGTGGGCTGCGAAACTGCGAGATGAGCGAGAAGATGCCACTCCTTGATATCCAGGACCTGCGGGTCGCCGTCGAGGGCAAAGAGATCCTCAAGGGCGTCGATCTGGCGATCTACCCGGGCGAGATCCACGCGCTGATGGGGCCAAACGGCTCCGGCAAGAGCACCCTGGCCAACACGCTGCTGGGCCATCCCAAGTACCAGGTCCTGGGCGGGCGGGTGCTGTTCCGGGGCGAGAGCATCCTGGAGCTACCGCCCCACGAGCGCGCCAGGCGTGGCCTCTTCCTCGCCTTCCAGTACCCCGTGGCTATCCCCGGCGTGAGCCTGGGCGATTTCCTGCGCTCGGCCACCAAGGCCGTGCGCGGCAACGGCCTGTCGGCAATCGCCTTCCGTCGGCTGGTCAAGCAGAAGATGGAGCTGCTCAAGATGGACCCCGCCTTCATCCAGCGCTACGTCAACGACGGCTTCTCCGGCGGCGAGAAGAAGCGCGCCGAGGTGCTCCAGATGGCGGTGCTCGAGCCGCACCTGGCGGTGCTGGACGAAACCGACTCCGGCCTGGGCATCGATGCCCTGCGCACCGTGGCCGAAGGGGTGAATGCGATCATCGAGGCCCACGCGGACATGGGCACGCTGGTCATCACCCACTACCAGCGCTTGCTGGACTACATTCAGCCCCACTTCGTCCACGTGCTGGTCGCCGGCCGGGTGGTGGAGTCGGGCGGGCGCGAGCTGGTGGAGGTGCTCGAGGCCCAGGGCTACGAGCCCATCATCCAGCGGGTGCAGCAGGATGGGCTCGCGGCCGTCGGAGGGAGGTGAGTCGCTATGGCAGTGCAGGTTCGAGAGATCGACAAGGGCGAGTACCAGTACGGCTTCCACGACCAGGCCGAGTACATCTTCAAGTCGAGCCGCGGGCTCAGCCGCGAGGTGGTGCGGCAGATCTCGGCCTACAAGCACGAGCCGGAGTGGATGCTCCAGCTCCGCCTGCGGGCCCTGGAGATCTTCGAGCGCAAGCTCATTCCGGCCTGGTGCGCCGCCGACCTGTCCGAGATCGACTTCGAGCACATCTTCTACTACATCCGGCCGACCGAGCGTGGGGCCGAGAAGTCGTGGGACGAGGTGCCCCCGTACATCAAGCAGACCTTCGACCGGCTCGGCATTCCTGAGGCGGAGCGGAAGTTCCTGGCCGGCGTGAGCGCCCAGTACGAGTCGGAGGTGGTCTACCACTCGATCCGCGATGACCTGACCAAGCAGGGGATCATCTTCCTGGACATGGACTCCGGGCTGCGCCAGTACCCGGACCTGATCCGCGAGTACTTCGGGACGGTGATCCCGCCGGCGGACAACAAGTTCTCGGCGCTGAACTCGGCGGTGTGGAGCGGCGGGAGCTTCATCTACGTGCCGCCGAACACCCACGTGGAGATCCCGCTCCAGGCCTACTTCCGTATCAATGCCGAGAACATGGG
>JACQUR010000145.1 GCA_016210245.1 Chloroflexota bacterium | reverse complement strand
CTGCCCGCCCGTGCGACAGAGCAGCGCGGACGGGCGGGCAGAGACGCCCGCCCCACCGGGCCTGGCTGGCGGGGCACCAGAAGCAGAGGTATTCACCCGGATCTTGTATCACCGGGCCGGACGGCCGCAGCCGCACGCCCCGCTGCACGGGCAGCGTACGCCTGCCAGTCCTGCGGGTGTTGCCCACTCCCTTCTGGCGCGCGGGTCACAAAGGCTCTCGGTTTCGCCCATCACTCCATCGTGGGCGAAACCACGTTTCCGCGTTCCAGGGTGCATGGGTCACAAAGGCTCTCGGTTTCGCCTATGGCAATCTCAGGACGAGCCCGGCTCGCGGCGCTCGTCGACTCGTGCTGGAGGAACTGCCATGTTTGGACTGCTGCGCCTGGTCGTTTTGCTGCTGGTCCTGGGCCTGGTCTCGGGCCTGGCCGTGCGGGTGCTGCCCGTTCCACCTCCTGGTGCGCCCACCATCCCGACTACCGTCGCCGCGCTCGCGGCCGCTCCCCCCGACCAGTATCCAGGTCGAGCCTTCGGGCTGGCGGGCCGCGCGCGGCACGGGCTCACCAGCCCGATGGCCAGCTTCTGGCTGCTGGAGGACGACTCGGGCACGCTGGTCGTGCTCTCCTCCTTCCCTGCCCCGGCGCAGGGGCGCCTCGTCCAGGTGCGCGCCGCCGCCTACCCGCTGCTCGTGCTTGGCGATTGGCTCCGCCTGGGCCCCTTCCTGCTCGCCCTGGACCCACCCACCACCCCATCGCCACAGTCCGGAGGGTATCTGCCATGACCGCTCGCCATCCCTCGCCGCGTCTCTCGCTCCTGGCCGTCTCGTGCCTGCTCGCGCTGCAGTCACTTGCGTTGCCGGCCGGGGTAGGAGTCGCCGCGCCCGCCCCCACGGCTCCCACCGCTCCACCCTCCGTCGAGGCCACGACCCCCTCGGGTGCCGAGGCAGACTGGGCCGTCTGCGTGGCGGTGGATGGCTCCGGGTCGAACTTCGTGGGGACGGGTGCCTACCCGCCCAGCGATCCCGGGCCCGTGTTCCTGCGCGCCGAGGCGCTGGCCCACGTCGCCGCCCTGCTCCCGGCCGACCGCCCGGGCGCGCAGCCCGAGCTGGCGGCCGTCTTCTTCGGCTCGCGCACCGTGGAAACCCCCTGGATGCCTGTGGCCGCGCCTGAGGGGCGCGCTGAGTGGCTGGCGCAGGCGCGCAACTTCGCCCGCCTGAACCTGGGGTGGACACGCCTGGCCGACGGGGTAGCGCGCTGCCTGGCGCTGCTCGAGCAGCTTCCCCCGCAGCGGCGGCGGCTGCTGCTGGTGTACTCGGATTTCGTGGCCGAGGACGAGGAGATCGGGTTCACCTTCGAGGCCCAGCGGCAGGTGCTGCGCGAGGCGCTACTGCCGCGGCTGCAGCGCGCGGGCGTCACGGTCTCCGCCATCGGCTACGGCCAGGCGGTGCATGATCCCGGGGGGCAGTTCCATGCCCTGATGCAGGAGCTGGCCGGGCCCTCGGCCGGGCTCGCCGTGGTCGTCGAAGCGGACAGCCGGAGCCTGCTCTCGGCTAGCGCGCGTGTGCTGGCGCACCTGGCCAGGGCCGAGTTCCAGGCCGGGAGCGCCCAGCCCGGCGACGCCGTGCCCCTGCGCGAGCGCATCACTGTGCCGCCGCGCACCGCCGAGCTGGTCCTGGTGGCCGAGCACCCCCAGGACCCGGCGCCTCAGCTCCGGCTCCGGGGCGGCGACGGCAGGGCCTGGGGGCCCGAGGTCGCGCCCGAGGCGTGGAGCGGGTCGACCACGTTCCACCAGGTGCGGGTCACCGCGCCCGCGCCCGGCACGTGGGAGTTCGAGGTACAGGGGCGCGGCCTGCTGCGCATCCATCGCTGGCTCAGGGGCCTGCCTGCACCGACGCCGACGCCCCCTGCTGCGGCCGCCGCCACACCATCGTCCACAGCCAGCGGGTCGGCGACCGCCGGCGGCACCAGCACGGCCAACGCCACGCCTCATGCCGCCGCGCTGGCGGGCTTCGCGGGTCCACTCTCCACCGATGCGGCGGCGGCCAACTCTCAACCGGCACCTCCGCTGGAGGCCACGGCGGTGGCACAGGCCGAGCCCGACCACGGGCGCGAGTCGCAGCCCCTGACCGCCGAGCTGCTGTGGGCCGGCCTGTCCGCGTGCGCGTTCCTGGGGGGTGCGGGCCTGCTCGGGCGCTCCCGCAGCCGGCGCAAGCGGGCGACACAGCCGCCCCCCCCTCTGCCCGGCCGGCTGCTGCTCACCACGCCCGAGGGAAAGGTCAGTACCCACGAGTTGGCCAGCTATACGGAGGTGGTGCTGGGGAGCCAGGAGGGCTGCGAGGTTCGCCTGGAGCACCCGGCGATCGCCGAGCGGCATCTGCGCCTTGCGCTGGCGCGCGACGAGGACGGCCAGCCCACCGCGCGTGCTATACCGCTCGACGGCCTGGTGGTCTGGAACGGCGAGCCACTGGCTGCCTCCGGCGCGGTCCTGGTCGACGGAGCCAGCCTCCTGCTTGGCCAGCTCGGCAACGGCCTCGACCCCGTGCAGGGGAGCGTCAGCCTGTTCTACGCCAATGTCGCGCCCTGACGCCGCCCCGCCGGTCACAGTCCTGGCCGGCTCGGCCTATGTCTTGACCGACACGGCACAACAAAGAGGGAAAGGAGAGTTGCCATCGACAGCCGAACAGGTCGACCAGCGGTTCATCGGCGCACAACCTCACCCTGAAAGGAGCCAACCATGACCCTGTACATTCCCGCCGCTGCCCCGCCCCACGTGGGCCACCGCGAGCAGGGCCGAAGCCAGCCCTATCTGATCGTCGGTGCGGGGAAACTGGGCCAGCAGCAGCTGACCCTCATCAAGGCCTGGCAGATCGAGCGCCGCGGGGCGCCGTCGGAGCACCTCAAGCTCCGCGTGTACGACTCGGCCGCGCAGATTGCCCCGATCTACGTCCACGGCAGGCCAGTCGGGCTGGAGCCGGACGTCGAGTTCATCCGCATCAACGACGCTCCCCTGCGGCCGTTGTGGGAGGAGCGGAAGGACCATCCCGTCCTTCAGCGGTACTTCGAGTTGTTGGGCTCCCGCCCGGTCTTCGAGCCGCTGGAGGACGGGGCCGGACAGAACCGGGTGCTCTCCCTGCTGGCGCTGGCCCACAACTTCTCGCCGAAGGTCCTCCCGTCGCTACGCTCGGCCCTCCAGGAGCTGACCGCGGCGACCCGCGTCGACTGGCTGCACACGCCCGGCGTCCTTCAGCTCGCCGACGGGTGGGGGGCCCATGCGAGTGGCCTGCTGCTGGCGCTCAACGCGGCGATCCGGCTGGCGGCCGAGGAGGAAGGCCTGGACCTGCGCGAGAGCCCCTTCTTGGCGCTGGTCGCGCTGCCCGGCGGCTCGCAACAGGCCACCGCCCTCTCCGATGCGAATACGTGGGGCCTGCTGCTGGAACTGGCGCACTACCAGGAGCACGGTGGGCTCGAGCTCTCGTTTCCCCCGCGCTGGGTCGCCCGCTGCCCGGAAGCGCCGTTCCAGTACGTCGTCATCGCGGGAGTGCAGGGGGCGGCGAACAGCCAGCTCGCCAGCAGCGAACAGCTCGGCCAGATGCTGGCCGAAGCTGCGCTGCTGCTGGTCGACTCGCCGGTGGGCAACGCCCAGCGCGGCTTCGCCCGAGACCACCGCGAGCACCTCCGCGGCCGCGGCGTGCGCGGCGACCTGGCCTGCTTCAGCAACGTGAGCGTGGTAGCAGCCGAGTTTCGCCGCGAACCCTTCGTCCAGGCCCTGGTTGCCATCGGGGCGAGCCAGCTCACCCGGCACCTGCTGGCCGACCCCACGGCCGCTCCGCCGGCGGCAGCGGCCCTGGGCCAGATCGCACGTTCCACCGTGCTGCCCTCGCTCATCCAGGATCCCGATGGCCGGCCCTACCTGCCCAACTGCGTCGACGACGCCAAACGGGTGCTGCGCCGCGAGCGCACCCGCGACCAGCGTCTGAGCGAGCGGATTCGCAAGCTGTTCGAGTCCTACGAGGCCACCCGGCTGCCGTGGGTCGCCAAGCAGTCGGAGCAGCGCATCGCCGCCCTCTGGGCGGCGGCCGAGCGGGCCGTGGCGCAAGAGGTCGAGCGCCTGCTCGATGCGGGCCACGCCAATGCCGCCGAGGTGTTCCTGCAGCAGGCGATCGAGACGATCGACAAAGCCGTCCTGGTCCCGCCGGAGGACGTCGAGCCAGCAGTCAAAGCCGCCGAAGCCCGTCTGGAGGAAGCGGTTCGCCAGCTCGTCATCAAGCCGGGACGACGCAACACCATCGACGAGGCGGTCGAGGACCTGCTCGGCGCCCGGAAGGAGCTGCTGAAGGTGCGCGCGCTGCGCATGGCCGCGCTGCAGTGGGAGGTTGCCAGGCAGCAGCAGCGAGCGCACCTCGACGACCGCCGCGGCGAAATCGACGGTCTGCTGGCCCAGCTCCGGATCGTGTCCCAGGAGGCGGCGAGCGTGCAGGCTGAAGCGGCGGCGCGGGCGCTCCGGGCGGATGACGCGCACCAGCCTGGAGCGGATGAGCTGCTGCGCCATCGCATCGTCGCCAGGCACGACCTGTGGCGCGCCTACGGAGAGAGCCTCTGGGGCAGCACGGAGGCGGCGCTCTCTCCCGAGGCGAGCCAGGCGCTGCTGCGAAGGCTGGGGTCGCTGACGCCGCTGGTGAGGCTGGCCGCCGGGAAGCTGACCGAAGTGCTGTCAGCCGCGGTGGCTCCGTCGTTCCAGGCCTGGGCCTCGCGCACCGTCGAGGAGGTGCTGGGCTGGCAGGGCCAGGATCAGGACCAGCACCTGCTCGGGCGTTTGCGTCAACTGGCGGTCGAGCGCTGGCGCTACAACGCCGCTCTGCTGAAGGACGGCCAGCACCCCCACGCCGTGTTCGTGCTGGGCGTAACCGACCGAGACAGCTCCCGCTTCGCCGACGCTCGCGACCTCGAAACGGTCTCCACCGGCGACCCGGAGCGGATCGTGCTGGCGCGCCTGAGCCTGGGCCTGCCCGCCAGCGCGCTCACCATGTGGCCGCGCTACGCGCGAGCGGCCAGCGAGTGCGCCGGGCACCCAATCCACAACCTGCCGGGGTTTGTGGCCAGCCAGACTCGCCTCCCGGCGGAAGCCCGGCCGCCGCAACCCCAGCCAGCGCCACTCAGGGCCGTGCCCGGACAGGAGGCGGAGTCCGAGCCGAGCGAGGACTCAGCGGAGAGCTTGTCAGCGGAGCGACGCGTGCGCGTGCAGGCCCGGCTCCGCGCGTTGCGCCCGCACTTGACCCCGCCGAAACAGCGGGCGAACGGGGCCTGAAGCCGCACGCATTGCGCCTCGAAAGGGCGAGCAGCTTCTTCGTAGAGCTGGAAGGGCATAGCGTGGAGGAGCGGGTGCGAACCGCCCTGGCCGAGGTGGAGCAGCACACGGTCTTTCTGAAGGTGCTGGGCTCGTGGCCGGTCGAGTAGTCTGAAGGCTGAAGGTTGGACAGGCCAATGGTCTGTCCAACCTTCAGCCTTCAGACTACGACCACAGTGAGGCGTCGCTCCTGCTCGTCGAGGAAGGTGTGCAGGCGCTCGAGCGCCGGCCGGGCCTCAGGGGAGGCCTGGGCAGTCAGGCGGTCCAGGGGGCGCTCCATCGCGCGCAGGGCGACCAGGGCGCGCCGCGCGGGTCGCGGATTGCCCTGCGCCTGGAGCTCCAGCGCCTGGTCGACGATCTGGTCGATCGACCAGGCCAGGCGCAGGGCGAGCACGTCCACCACGCGCCGCGGCTTGCCGGTCTGGACCGCGCGCTCCAGCTCGCGGCCCCGCTGGGCGATCTGGGCGGCATGCACGCCCACCCGAGTCTCGCCATCCCGGGCCAGGGTGAGCGTGACCCACTCGCGGGCCTCCTTCACACGGTAGAGCGGGCTATCGGGCAAGCTATCCGCGGCTGCTTGCTCGACCTCCACCCCACCGCCGACCAAGACGGCCATGACCACCAGCGCGACGGTGGCTGTGCGCATCGCCGGCCCGGCGAAGAGGCGACCAAGGCGGCTCAGGAGACCGACCCGCCGCCCGCGGCGCGCCTCGTCCACCGAGGCCAACAGGCGCCGCTCGAGCCGCGCCTGGAACTCGGGCGAGGGATCGCGGGCGAGTTGGCCCACCCGCCCGGCCAGCGGCACCAGGCGGGCCAACTCCTGCTGATAGGCAGCCGGGTAGTCGGCCAGGCAGCGCTCCAGCGGCTCGCCGCGCTGCACGCGCCGGCAGCACTCCTCCAGCGCCGCCGCGAAGCGGTCGTCCTCTTCTACGGTCATCACCTGGCCTTCTCCGTCTTCGCCAGCAGGCGGTGCAGGCTCGCCAGAGCGCGGTGGTGCAACTGGTTCACCGCGTTTACGTTCTTCCCCACCTGGCGAGCGGTGCGCTCATTGTCGTAGCCCAGCACGTACTTGCACACGATGACCTCGCGCTGGTCGCCCGTCAGTTGCTCCAGCGCCTCGCGCACCTCGGCACGCGCCTCGTTCGTCTCGGCCAGCTCCTCCGGGCGCGGCTGCGGAGCCTCCAGCTCCTCGGCCGCCGCCAGCGGGCTGGACGGCTGGCGATAGCGCTGGCGCAGGCGGTCGGCCAGCTTGTGGCGAGCGATCTGAAACAGCCAGCTCAGCACTCCAGCCTCGTCCTGGGCGCGCAGCCCCTGAATGCCCCCCAGCGCCGCCAGGAAGACCTCCTGGGTCAACTCCTCGGCCTCCTCCTGGCTGCTCAGTCGGGCGGCGAGGTAGCGGTAGACCGGCGTGACTGCCAGACGATAGAGGTCGGCGAACGCCGTCCGGTCGTAGGTCCTCGCTCGGCCGATGAGCTCGGCGAGCTCGCCGGGCGCCTGCTGCACGCCGTCTCCCCTCCTGCGGCTGGAACCTCATGGCCTGCCTCTCATAACTATAGTCGCTCGGCGGCCTGGAAATGTATGGCTGTGGAAACGGACTGTTACGAGCGAGGGTTTGCATGCCGCGGGCGGTCGCCTTGCAGCATGCAAACCCTCGCTCACAGGAATCCGTTCAGCCCGTACATTTTTCGCCCAGCCAGCGACTTTCTTGCTGGAAGGGGCGAACGGCCAGCGCCGAACCCCGAACCGGGCGGGCCACAGGGCACCCGGGAGCCCCACGGGCCAGCTCACCACCAACCACTACAAGGAGGGTTCTCACCGTGCGACGCACACTCGGCATCCTCATCGGCCTGGGCGCCATCGTCGCCCTCTTCGCCGTCGGAACCGCCAGCGCCCAGGAGGCCAAGCAGCCCCGAGCTCAGGCCAGCCTGCCCACGCTGGTGGCCGTGGCCATCGGCCAGCTCAAGGAGGCTGATGGCGGCAGCTCGACCATCGACCTGCGCGCCGGCCTGCGCGACGGCCAGTCCCGCGGCAACCTGCGCTTCTACGATCCGGCGGTGGGCTACTACAACGGCGCCGTGCGCAGCCTCTCGCTGGAGAACGACACGATCAAGGCGAGCGGCGCGGGCGGTCTGTTCCGGCCGGATGGCACGCGGATTGGCGTCCGCTACCTGGCCGAGATCTCCACCGACGGCCAGCACGTCAGCATCACCGTCCAGGGTAGAAACGGTTACCAGTATGCCCTGTCCGGCCGTCTCGACCCCGGCCTGGTGCGGGCCGGCAGCCCGCAGAGCCTGGTCCCGACCGCGACGCGCAGCCAGACGCCCCTGAGTTCCGAGTTCCAGGTTCAATAGGAGAGGAGCACGACCATGATCGCTCGCAGTCTGTTCGCCCTCGTCGGCGCCGCCGCGCTGCTGCTGGCCAGCACCCTGGCCGCCCTGGCCTGGTCCGATGTGGTGGAGGGGCAGCCCGCGCTCACCTCGGAAAGCCCGGCCGGCTACTACCTCTGGCACGACCAGGACGGCATGCACCTGCGCACCCACGGCCCTGGAGACGAGCACGCCTTCGTCGCCTACCTGCGCACCGACGGCCTGTTCGAGGACGTGGACACCGTCCGCCTCGAGAGCCAGGACGATGTGGCCGTCCTGGATGGCGGCCACACCCTGGCGCTGCGGTTCCACACCTATGACTACACGGACGGGGTGAACTTCCGCGTCCGCGGCGGCACCCGGTTGCGGCTCAACCTCCAACTGGACGGCCAGTTGATCTCCACGGACAGCATCTACCTCGGCGCCGAGGGCCACCACCCGGAGGCCAACCCGTTCACCATCTTCCGCTAGGGATCGAGGCTCAGGAGTTGGGGCCAGGGGCTGGCCAGGCGCGGCATGCCGCGCCTGGCCAGCCCCTGGCCCCAACTCCTGAGCCT
>JACQUR010000134.1 GCA_016210245.1 Chloroflexota bacterium | reverse complement strand
TGCGAGCGCTGCCGGCGGACCTACGCGGAGCAGTCAGCGCTGCTGGTGCGGGGCGGGTGGTACGCGCGAGAGGTGCGGCGCTGCGCGATCGACCACTGGCAGCACGTGGGCACCTCGCTCCGCCGCACGGCCGAGGTGGCGCGCTCCTGGCTGGGACACCAGGAGCGCTGGCTGCTCTGGCGTCCCTTGGACCCACCGCCGTCGGAGGCGACGCGCTGCCGCCTGAGTGCGAGCACCGTGCAGCGCTGGTTGGATCGGGCCGGCCAGGTGGCCCAGCAGAGCGTAGCGGGGCAGTTGGACGGGGTGCCGACCTCGGGGCAGGTGGGCACCGACGGGCTGTGGGCCCGGCTGCGGGGGGGGACCAAACGGGTGGTGCTGCTGCTGGCGGACCACGTCAGCGGCGTGCTCTGGCCCCCCGTCGTGGTCGAAGGGGAGGAGGCGGACGCCGCCTGGGAGCGGCTGTTCGCGCGCGCCAGGCAGGCGGGGTTGGACCTGGACGCGCTGCGGGGCGTGGCCAGCGACGGGGCGCGGGGGCTGCTGGGCTCTCTGCAGCGCGGGCTGGACTGGGTTGCTGCGCGTGGCGCCAGAGTGGTGCTGGCGCGACTTTCGGCTGAGGCTGAGCCATGGACGCGACCATGGCTCGTCCGAGCGGCTGGAGCGGGCGGCCCTGGTCTGGGCCATCCATCGCACCTTCACTCCAGCCCAACGGAGGTGTGAACGCTAGCGCACCTCTCGCCGCCCCGGCCGCAGCCCCCTGGAAATGGCTGGGGTGCCCCCAGGCGAGATCAGCTCCCTGGATGCCTTGGGCGTCTAACCGCTCGGAGGTCCTGCGGTCCTGCCTCCAAGGCAGGACCCAGGCCAGAGCAGCCCCTCACCCCACGATTCCCCTCTGCCAACAGGCCTCCCAACTTGCCCAACACAAGCTGGAACCGAGTCCTCCAAGGAAGCCCGCGGGGCACAGGTGCTGCCAATGATAGAATGGACGTTATTGATACTACAGAATGGGGAGGGCTATGATGACCGTGCCAGACCCTGGAGTAGCGCTCTATGAGAAGTACTGAGGCGGCGAAGAAGCTCGAGCAGGTCGCGCAGCGTTTGCAGCAGCGCGGCGAGGCCGAACTCGCCCGGGAAGTCGACGAGGTGATCGTGGCGCTTCGGAAGCAGGTCGTTGGCGAGCCCACCGGCGCCCTCATGACCACAGGCGAAGCCGCCGAGGCGCTTGGCGTGCGATCGGTCAACACGATCAAGCGCTGGGCACGCGAGGGTATCCTGGAGGGGTACCGCAGAGGCGGGCGCGTGATGGTCACCAGAGAATCCGTCACCCGCATGCTGCTCAACCCCGCCCTCGACGAGCAGAAGGAGCAGGAAGCCTGCCTGGCAGAGGATCTCGACCCGTTCGACGTGGGGGAGCGTCGCGTGCCCCCGACGCGCTGGCCGGGCCGCAAGCCCTGGGAAAGGAATGCAGGCTCAAGAACCTGAGTCCAGGCGCCTGCTCGCGCGTCCGCTCCGCGCAGTCATCGACACGTGCGTCTTCCCGCACACACGTCGCTGGCTCGCGCCGCTGATCGACCATGCGAGAAACGGTCATGTCAAACTCTTCTGGTCTCCGGCGATCATCGCGGAGGCCAATCGCCTCCTGACGTGGCTCTGGCTCGACCGTCACGACAGCGCCCTCACGGACGCGGCTTGGAATCGGTGTTCAGCAGCGGCGCATCGGATGTTCGCTCGCTTGACCACGGTATTCCACGTGAGCGAGGATCGGCCGCCGCCTGAAGCCCTCTGGTCGCCTCGTCCATTGGACGAATGGGACGTGCCGATCTGGACAGCAGCGGTTCGAGCGAAAGCCGATTTCATCGTGACCGAGAATCTGAAGGACGGGCCGCCGCCAGACGGCCAAGGCCTCCGGCGGCATGGCGACATCACCTACGTTCACCCCGACCAGTTCCTGGCTCTTGTCGACTGGTGGGCGGACGCGGCGGAGTCAGCTCAGTTGCCGGCGCTGCCTGGGGAAACCACCGTCATGCCGGAACTGCTGACCTCGGCGGCCATGGGAGAAGACGAGACGGTTGCGAAGCTGGCGCCGAGCGTCTTCGCCTTCCTTGCAGCGATACCCACACATTCGTATATCTCGCCAACGTTGGCGAGGCCCCGCGACCCATGAATCGATCCGTCGAGTTGACACTATGTACACTATGACTCCACAATGGTCAGGAGAGGGGGGGTGAGCGTGTGAGGCCTTCACGAAGAATGTCTGCGCGGGAAGCTCGTGCGCACTTCAGCGACCTGCTCGGCCTCGTCTACTACACCAAGGAGCCCGTGATCATCGAGAAGAAGGGGCGTCCGTTTGCCGTCGTGATCAGCCCCGAGGACTACGAGCGGCTCCAGAAAGAGCGGGAGGAGGCGTTCGCGCTGATCGACCAGATTCGAGAACGCAACGCCGACCAAGCCCCTGAAGCGGTCGAGGCAGACGTGACGGCGGTCGTCGAGGCGGTCCGCCAGGAGCGGTATGAAAAGCGCAAGCAGGCGGGCAAGGAGCGTCATTGACTCCAATCTCTTCGTCAGCGGCACTATCCTCAAACGCGGGAACCCGTTCCTCCTCCTCGAAGCGTGGCGCGGCGGACGGTTCACCCTCCTGCTTTCCCGGGAGCAACGAGAGGAGTTGGAAGACGTGCTGCACCGGCCACAGATCCAGCAGCGCTACAGCCTCTCCCTGGAGGAGGTAGCAACCCTCCTGCACCTCCTGGACACCACCGCTGCCAGCGCTCCGCCCAGACGCAGACTCCCCGTTGCGGTGCGAGACAGGAAGGACGAAATGATCCTAGCAGCCGCCCTCAGCGGCAGAGCCGATTACCTGGTGACGGGCGACGATGATCTGCTCGTCCTGCGGGATGATCCTCGCATCGGGAGGCTGAAGATCGTCACGGTGCGAGAGTTTCTCGAAATCCTCGGCCCCGGCCAGTAGCCACTTCGCTGGTCGCGCTGCTGCCAGGCCAGGCGGGTCACGCCAGACCGGCGCGCACGAGTTGGTGTACCCCGCTGAGCGATCCTCCGTCGCGAGCTTGTCCTCCTCCAGGAACTGCAATCCGGCTGTGAATCCGGGGGGGTGCGGTTCACGGTTTTGCGCGCGAAGCGCCGGCCTGCCTGGGAGCGCAGACATCCTGTCTGCGCGGGCGAGCCGTACGACCCCCGCGGCCTACCGACTCCTGGCGAGCCCGCCCAGGCCCCGCAGCCGCCCGCGGGCGAGGCGTCGCCCAGCCAGGGCGCCGCCGCTCCCCGCGGCGCCCCCGG
>JACQUR010000131.1 GCA_016210245.1 Chloroflexota bacterium | reverse complement strand
TCCACCTGGCCGAACTGGCCATCCTCTCCGGCCTTCGCCTGAAGGTGCTCCCGCCAACACTCGGCTCTCGAGAGGCCATCCTCGCCCGCTACGGCCTCTCCCCGTGACCGCTTCTATCAAAACTTCAGCTCTGGCGGGCGACCAATGCAGCGGCGGCCGGATTGTGGTATAGTAAAGGTGCTGGCACGTTTCGGCAGCCCGTTCGATAGGGCAGCCATGTAAGGGGGCCATCCAGGTCTCCTTCTCGTTTCCCCTCCGGCTCACGCTGACGGAATCGCCAAGCTCTCTCATAGGAGAAGTCAGCGTTGAGTTACGCCGACAAGACCATCGTCTGCCGCGATTGCGGCCAGTCATTCACTTTCACTGTTGGTGAGCAGGAGTTCTTCGCTTCGCGCGGGTTCACCAACGAGCCCTCGCGCTGCACGGATTGCCGGGCTGCCCGCAAGTCGGGCCGCGATTCTGGCGGCGGCTACTCCTCTGGCGGCGGCGGCTACGGCCGCGAGCGGGAGATGTTCTCGGTGACCTGCTCGAGCTGCGGCAACGAGGCGCGAGTACCATTCCAGCCCCGGGGCGACAAGCCGGTCTACTGCTCGGACTGCTTCTCGAAGCAGAAGGGCGGCAGCGGCGGAAGTCACTCCCGCTCGTACCGCTAGCACCACGCGAGAAGGGGATCGGGCTCCTCGGAGCCCGATCCCTCTTTTTTTGCCACCATGGCCATTTCTGGGCAGCACCTGACGCTCGAAGCATTCCTGAGGCTGCCCGAGCAAGAGCCCGCGCTCGAGTTCAAGGAGGGGAAGGTCACCCAGAAGGTGTCACCCACGGGTCGACACAGTCGCCTCCAGACCGTCCTGGTCGAGCGGCTCAACCGCTTCGCCGAGCCACGGAAGCTGGCCCTGGCCTTCTCGGAGTTGCGGACTACCTTCGGCGGCGCCTCCAGCGTTCCGGACGTAGCCGTCTACCGCTGGGATCGGATCCCGGTAGACGAGCAGGGGCAGGTGGTCGACACCTTCGTCGAGCCGCCTGACCTGGCGGTCGAGATCGCTTCGCCGGGCCAGAGCACGACCGGCCTGGTGCGGCGCTGCCTGTGGTACGTGGCCAACGGCGTGCAGGTGGCGCTGCTGGTCGACCCGGACGACGAATCGGTGCTCGTCTTCCGGGCCGAGCAGGCGCCTCAGGCCCTCCGCGGGCCGGACAAGCTCGGGCTCGGCGACGTGCTGCCGGGCTTCGAGCTTTCCGCGCAGGAGATCTTCGACTCTCTCCGCGTGTACTGAGGCGCCCCCGTCGCCCCGAACTCAACCGGCTGCTTTGATGCAGTCGGACCCGACCTCTCCGATCATGATCGCCGTGAGATTGGTGTTCGCACGGACCACGGTCGGCATGATCGAGGCATCGGCAATCCAGAGGTTGTCCATTTGATACCCCGCACCTCCGTGGGCGGGCGCGGGATGATGTCGTTGACGCCATGGTGTGCCCAGGGCATACTTCTTGTGGATTGTAGAGGTAGCGCCCCGTGACCCGAGAGATGGAGTCCTCGAGCAAGCGCCCGCGCATCTGCATCGACGTACAGCCAGGCCTCCGCCACCGGCTGCGGATGGCCGCCGCCAGGCGCGACTTGACGGTTCGACAGTACGTGCTGGAGGCGATCGAGAACCGGCTGCGCCAGGACCTGCGGGAGGCCAGAGATGCCGTCCTGGAGTTGACCGCGGTAGCTGACCCGGTGCTGGCGGAACTCTGGGACAACGAGAAAGACGCGGAATATGACCGCCTGTAGACGAGGCGATGTCGTCCTGGTCGAATTCGTGTTCTCCGACGAATCAGGGAAGAAGCTCCGCCCCGCGCTCGTGATCAGCTCTGACGCCTACCAGCACGCTCGCCAGGAAGTCATCATCGCGGCCATCACCAGCAACGTATCACGGCACCTCGTCGGCGACTATCTCATCAGCGACTGGCAAGGGGCGGGATTGCTGTACCCGTCCACGGCGACGGGCATCATCCGGACGACCAAGGGGTCGATGATTCACCGGAAGCTGGGCGCTCTGGCCCAGCCCGACATGGGCGCTTTCGACCGAGTATTGCGCCAGGCGCTTGCCCTGTGAGTGGGGGGAGCGCGTAGCCCTTCAAGAACTGCTCCGCTGCCAGGCGTGCCCAGTCTTGATCCCCTGGGAGAAAGAGATGCAGGAGAGCCTGGTCGTTTCGGACCCGAACGTAATGATGGGTAAGCCGGTGATTGCAGGAACGCGGATTACCGTCGAGCTTATCCTCGAGAAGCTGGCTGCCGGCCATTCTTCACCGCCGCCCACCTCTACCGAGGGCTTGCGGTGACGGCACCCGAGCCGATGTAGTAAAGTATGATTTGTATGTCATGCCGGGAGGGCGCCAGGTGAAGCGGGTGACGGTTCTTTTCGATGACGAGCGCCTCTATCGCGACCTGAAGGCGGAGGCCGCCAAAGAAGGGCGGCCAGTGAAGGATGTGGTCGCCGAGGCCCTGAGCGACTGGCTGCGTCGCAGGACGGCCCTCAGCCCTGCCGAGCGGGAGCGCCGCCAGCGCGCGTTGCGTCTGGCGGACGAGTTGCGGGCACGCCAGCCCGTGCAGGAGACCATTGAAGACACGCTTGCGGTGATCAGAGAAGAACGCTCGTGATCGCCGTTGACGCATCGATCGCCTTGAAGCTCGTCGTGCATGAGCCGGACAGCCAGTTGGCTCGGGCTGTCTGGCAGTCCTGGACGAACGATGGCGAGCTCATCATTGCGCCCGGCCTCTTCCGCGCGGAGACGCTCTCCGTTGTGAGACGAAAGGTACACCAGGGCCTGCTGACGGACGCGGACGGCGAGCAGGCCTACACCACGCTGGAGAACCTGGCCGTTCAGATCCGTGAGCCGAACGACCTGTATCCGGAGGCCTGGCGATTCGCCAGGCGCTTCAGTCGGCCGACCATCTACGATTCGTGCTATCTCGCCCTGGCGGCCATCACCGGCTGTGAACTCTGGACCGCCGATCACCGGCTCGCCAACGCGGTGAGCTCGCATCTCCCCTGGGTGCGGCTCCTCGGCACGTAGGCGAGGCGGGCTTTGCCGTGCGTTCTGCGAAGGGGGTCACCACAGCCTCGAAGTCGATGATCGCAGTACCGCAAGAGTCGCTTGGTGACTCGACCTCCTACACCGGCTGGAGCTCCCTCGCCAGCTCCTCCGTCCGGCGGCGGAGGCGGGCCAGGGCGGCCGCGTCCTGGAGATTGTCTGCCACGGCGGCCACCAGTTCGGCCAGCGTGCGCATGTGGGCCTCGGTGGCGCCGCGGCTGGTGAGCGCGGGCGTGCCAAAGCGGACGCCGCTGGTCTGGGTCGGCTTGCGGGTCTCGCCCGGAATGGTCGACTTGGAGGTGATGATGCCCGCCGTCTCCAGGGCGCGAGCGAACTCGGCTCCGGTGAAGGGTCGATCCAGCAGCTTCACCACCAGCAGGTGGTTGTCGGTCCCGCCCGCCCAGAGCTGGAAGCCGGCCTGGAGCAGCCCCTCGGCCAGCGCCTGGCAGTTGCGCACCACCGCGGCCGCGTAGGCCTGGAACTCGGGCGTGGCCGCCTCCTTGAAGCACACCGCCTTGGCGGCGATCTGCGACAGGTGGGGCCCGCCCTGGAGCATCGGGAAGACCGCCCGATCGATCGCCCTGGCATGTTCCTGGCGGCAGAGGATGAGGCCCCCGCGTGGGCCGCGCAGCGTCTTATGGGTGGTGGTGGTCACCACGTCCGCGTAGGGGATGGGCGAGGGATGCACTCCGCCCGCGACCAGGCCGGCGATGTGGGCGATGTCGGCCACCAGCCTGGCCCCTACCTGGTCGGCGACGCGGCGGAAGGCCGCCCAGTCGATGGTCCGGGGGTACGCGGAGTACCCGGCCACGATCAACTGGGGGCGGTGCTCGCGCGCGAGCCGCTCCACCTCGTCGAAGTCGATCTGCTCGGTCGCCGGGTCGACGTGGTAGGACACCACGCGGAAGAGCTTGCCGGAGAAGCTCACCGGGCTGCCGTGAGTCAGGTGCCCGCCGTGGCTCAGCTCCATGCCCAGCAGCGTCGCCCCCGGCTCCGCCAGGGCGAAGTAGGCAGCCATGTTGGCCGGGCTGCCCGAGTAGGGCTGGACGTTGGCGTGCTCGGCCCCAAAGAGCGCCTTCGCCCGCTCGATGGCCAGGGTCTCGACGTCGTCGACGATCCCCACGCCCTGGTAGTAGCGCGCGCGAGGATAGCCCTCCGCGTACTTCACGTTCATGTGGGACGCCAGCGCTTCGAGCACCGCGCGCGAGGCGTAGTTCTCGCTGGCGATGCAATTGAGGGTCAGGGTATGGCGGCGCCGGTCGCGCTGGATCAGGCGCCATAGGTCCGGGTCTTCCGTTCGCAGCGGCTCCACCGGGCGGACGCCCGCCACGCTCGCCCCCTGCCTGGTCTGAATCGCCACTGCTGCCTCCCTGTGTCTTGGAATCCATGCGGAGTTGACAGTCGACAGTTCACAGTCGACAGTCGAAAGCTCGCTCGCGCCTCTGTCGACTGTCAACTGTCGACTGTCAACTTGGTTCAGTGACAAGTCTACCCCATCTCTCCTGGACGCCGCGTGCCCAAGCCCTTTCGCACCCCCGGCCAGAACTGGGAGCAGGAGCTCCTCTGGCGGCTGAGTCCCGCGAGCCGCTACCAATCGGGTTGAAAGGGGTTGGAGGTTGGAGGTTGGAGGTTGGAGCGGGCGCTCCAACCTCCAACCTCCAACCTCCAACCGCGGAGGGCGGTATGAACAAGCGCAAGAAGGTCGCCTGGCGCAAGCATCGCGTCAGAGGGAAGAAGCGCGAGGAGCAGCGCAAGTTGGGAGTCCTGGCGCGCGGGAAGCGGTAGGCGTGGCGATCGATCCCCTGCGGTTCCGCAAGGTCATCGGCAATTTCGCCACCGGGGTGACGGTGCTGACCACGGTCACCCCGGTGGGAGTGTACGGCATGACCGCGAACGCGGTCACGTCGCTCTCGCTCGAGCCCACGCTGGTACTGGTGTGCATCGACCGCCAGGCCACCACGCACGACTACGTGCAGCGGAGCAAGGTGTTCGCGCTGAACATCTTGAGCGAGGCACAGCAGGACCTCTCGCGGTTGTTTGCCAGGCCGGACTCCACGCCCGAGCGCGCCCTGGCCACCGTCGAGTACGAGCCCGCGGCCAGCGGGTCGCCCATTCTGCGCGGAGCGCTGGCCTACCTGGACTGCCGTGTGGTGGCCGAGTACCCGGGCGGCGATCACACCATTTTCGTCGGCGAGGTAGACGAGGCGGCGGTGGTGGAGGGCGAGGCCGCCCCACTCATCTTCTTCCGAGGCCAGTACCGGTCACTCAGAGTGCTGAGTGCTGAGTCCTGAGTGCTGAGTGGCTGGGCGGACACAGGGGTCCGCCCCTACTCAGCCTGGGCGGACACAGGGGTCCGCCCCTACTCAGCACTCAGGACTCAGCACTACGATGCAGCAGCGCATTCTGGCGCTCATCGACAACCTGTTCTTCGCCGCTCGGGTGGACGGGGTTGCCCGGCACCTGGGTTTCGCGGCCATCTTCGCTCGAGACGCCGCCGAGTTCCGGCGCCTGCTGCGGGAGGCGCCGCCCGACCTGGTCATCGTGGACATGGCCGGCCCCACCGAAGTGTGGGAACCCCTGGTGCGCGAGCTCAAGGCCGAGCCCGCGACTGCCGGCGTGCCGATCCTGGCCTTTGGCAAGCACACCCAGGCCGACCTGTTCAAGCTCGCTCGCCAGGCCGGGTGCGACAAGGTCCTCACCAACGCCCAGCTCGGCGAGCAGTTGCCGAGCCTGCTCGCCGATTTTAGATTTCGGATTTTGGATTCAGGGCCCTGAATCCAAAATCCGAAATCTAAAACCTAAAATCCTCACGTCGGCAGACTATACCCTCCATCCACCACGATCACCTGCCCACGGATCATGCGCGCGTCGTCCGTACACAAGAACGCCACCACGCGGGCGATATCCTCCGGCTCCACCATGCGCCCGGCCGGGGTCCGAGTCCGCGCGTCGGCCAGCATCTGGTCCCGCCGCGCGAAGTGCTGGAGGGCGTCGGTTTCCACCAGCCCGCCCGCGACTGCATTAACCACGATCCCTCGGGGTGCCAGCTCCACCGCCAGGTAGCGGGTCACCGCCTCCAGGGCCGCCTTGGAGACGCCTACGGCCACGTACTCCGGCAGCACCCGCTGCGAGCCCAGGCTGGAGAGGTTGACGATGCTCCCGCCGCGCCCGTCCATGAGCGGCGCGGCCGCGCGCGCGGCCAGCCACGCGCCCCGCGCGTTGATGTTCATAGTCCAATCCCAGTGGTGCGGCTCCAGCTCCAGGGCGCTTCGGATGACGCCCGAGGCCGCGTTGTTGACCAGGATGTCCAGGCCGCCCAGTTGCTCGCCCACCTGTTGAAACAGGCGCTCCACCTTGCCGGGGTCGCCCACGTGGGCGCGCAACGCCACCGCCCTGACGCCCAGCGCGCGCGCCTCCTGCGCGGTCTGCTCCGCGGCGGCCTCGTTGCGCAGGTAGTTGACCACCACGTCCGCCCCACGCCGCGCCAGTTCCAGCACGATGGCGCGCCCGATGCCACGCCCGCCACCCGTGACCACCGCCACCTTGCCCGCGAAGTCGGCAGCCATCAGTCGCCAGCTCTCGGCTTTGGTCCTGGGCAGTTGCTCGAGCGGCGCATCTTCTCCATGTCCTCCAGGTAGGCTGTCATGGCGGGTTGCCCGTAAGCATACCGCCCTCAGCATCTGGCTGGCAGCCTTCGGCCCATTTCGGGCATGGCCAGCCCCTCTACCGAGTCGACAGTCAACAGCTCACAGTCGAAAGGAGACTGGCAGACTGTCGACCGTGAAGTGTCGAAGGTGAGCTTGGTCTACTGATCCCTGCACAGAGATCTAAGCATCGTCGCGCACGGGGATCGTCGCGCACGGGGATCGTAGCGCGGGGGCTTGTCCCCCGCCCGTGGGCACGCAGCCTACGGGGCGCGGGGCGGGGGACAAGCCCCCGCGCTACGGGCCTCTGGCTATGCTTAGATCCTTATGCAGCGATCAGTAGAGGGCGAGGCAGGCGGCTTGCCCGCCCCGCCGGTACAGGCCGTGCCTCTCTTGAGCACCAGGTACCTTGCACCCGCTCGCTTGGGGAAGTTAATATCTGTCAGGAAGCACCTGTCTGGAGGGCACGTGCCGAGCATCTCTGCCGTCCTGCCCGCGTACAACGAAGAGCTGATTATCGAACGGACCGTCCGGGCCACCGTGGAGGTGTTGGAGCGGCTGGCCGACGACTACGAGGTCATCGTGGTCAACGATGGCAGCCGCGACGCCACCCCCAAGCTCGTGGGGCGGCTGGCGGTTGAGAACCCGGCCGTGCGCTGCGTCTCCCACGAGCGCAACCAGGGCTATGGCGCCGCGCTGGCGACCGGCTTCGCCGCCGCGCGCAAAGAGCTGGTCTTCCTCACCGATGGCGACAAGCAGTTCGACGTGCGCGAACTGGCTCTGCTCCTGCCCCATATCCCCGACGCCGACCTGGTCATCGGCATTCGCCATCCGCGCCGCGACCCCTTCATGCGCCGCCTGAACGGTTGGGGCTGGAACTGGCTGGTCAACGCCCTGTTTGGCTACACCGCGCGCGACGTGGACTGCGCCTTCAAGCTCTTCCGCCGCCGCGTCCTGGACGAGGTGAGGGTCCACGCGCGCGGGGCCACCTTCTCGGCCGAGTTTCTGATCAAGTCCCGCCGGCTGGGCTTCCGCATTGTGGAACTGGATGTCAGCCACTACCCGCGCACGGCCGGACGCGCCACCGGTGCCCGCCCGGACGTGATCGTCCGCGCCTTCAAGGAGCTGTTCTGGCTGTGGCGGCACCTGGACGAGGAACTGGCGGCCGATCGCGCCCTGGCCCACCCGGCCTCCCAGCCCGAAACCTGAGCCGATTTTGGATTTTGGATTTTGGATTCTGGATTCGGTCCCCCGGATGCCGATCCCCCGCCGCAAGGCGGCGCGCTCTCCAGAGAACCATCGTCAATCCATAATCCAAAACCCAAAATCCAAAATCCAAAACCCTCGCTCCACCTCCAGGAGCGCTTCGCCGGGCTGCTGCTGATCGGTATCGGCCTGGCGGTGTTGGTCATCCTCTTTGCCTTCTGGCGCGGCGGCTTCGAGACGCCGGTCAAGGTGCCCCTTCCGGCGCCCATGCGCCCCTCCATGGCCTTCGCCTTCAACCCGGTCGTGTGCGCCATGCCCCTCATATCCGTGGGCGCCGTTGGCCTGATCGTCGTGGGCGTGCGGCGGCTGGTGAGTCCTGAGTCCTGAGTGCTGAGTCCTGAGTGAGGACCGTGTACTCAGCACTCAGCACTCAGCACTCCGAATCATCCGGCACGCAAGTTGCTGCCCTGGCGCGAGAGGGCCTCATGGCAGTACGTCAGCTTCCCCTGGAGCAGCCCTTCAAGGGCGCTGCCGAGCGCGAGCGGGCGCTGGAGCAGGTGCGGCGCACGGCAGCCAGGTGCCGCGCCTGTCCGCTGTGGGAGATCGGCACCCAGACGGTCTTTGGCGTCGGACCCGCCACCGCCAGGCTGGTGCTCATCGGCGAGGCGCCCGGCTACCAGGAGGACCAGCAGGGGATGCCCTTCGTCGGCCCCGCCGGCAAGTTGCTCGACGAGGCGCTGGCTGAGGCGGGCCTCTCGCGCCCGGGGGTGTACATCACCAACATCGTTAAGCACCGCCCCTGGGTGCCGGGCGGGGCGCACGGCAAGAACCGCCCGCCCAGGCAGAGCGAGATCACCGCCTGCCGCCCGTGGCTGGCTCAGGAGCTGGCCATCGTTCGCCCCCGCATCATCGGCTGCCTGGGCGCCCTGGCGGCCAGGGAGATCCTGGGCAAAGGCTTCCGCCTGACTGAGCAGCGCGGCCAGTGGTTCGAAGCCGAGGCCGCGCCCCACGTGCTGGCTACCATCCACCCCTCCTACGTGCTCATCCAGCCCCACGAGAGCCACGACCGCTTGCGCGCGCACCTCTTCTCGGACCTGCGCCGGATCGCCGAGCGATATCGGCAGGTTGCGGCGGAAGAGGCGGCGAGCGGAGTGCTGAGTGCTGAGTGCTGACTCCTGAGTGCTGAGTAGGAGGGGACTCCACTCAGCACTCAGCACTCAGCACTCACGAAGTACTGGCTGCGCCCTCTAGCGTTTCGGGTGCGACAGGTCCCATCATAGTAGTGGGGATAGCAGGCTTGGGCATGCCGAGATCAGCTTCCAAGCTGATCTCGGCATGCCCAAGCCTGCTATCCAACCAGAAGCGGCGCGGTGGCACGCGATGAGTGGCGAACTGCAGGGGCAGCCCGTGTCTCGAGACCTGCGAGGCGACGAGGCGGGCGACTACGAGCGTCTGCTGGCCCTCTACCAGGCCGAGCGAGCGCAGCGCGAGCAGCTCGAGGCGCACGTGCAGGAGCTGCAGAGCGCACAGCAGCAGTTAGAGCGCTATGCCACCGACTTGCAGCGCACCCATGCGGAGTTGCGTCGCCACCTGAGGCACATGACCGCCCTGCACGAGGTCAGCCGGGTCATCAGCTCGGCCCTGGACCCGGACGAGGTAGTGCGCCGCACCGTCGAGGCGCTGGCCGAGCTGATCGTCTACCAGGTGGTCTGCATCTATGTGCTGGACGAGCGGGAGCACGTGGCGCAGCGGGCCGCCAGCCGGGGCGTGGCGGGTTCGCAGCCAGCGGACGTGGTGGCGGTGGGCGAAGGACCCATCGGCCAGGCGCTGGCCGACGCCAGCGTCCACCTGGAGGCGGCCCAGCCACGGGGCGACGCCCCGCCCGCGCTCGCGCTGGCCATCCCACTGCGCGCCCACGGCCGAACGCTGGGCGCCATCTACCTGGAGCGGGCCGACTCCGACCCGTTCGCCGAGCACGAGCTGAAGCTGATGGAGCTGCTCGCCGCGGCCACGGCCGTGGCGATGCAGAATGCGCTGCTCTACCGGACCACACGCTGGCTGGCCACCGTCGACCCGCTGACCGAGGTGCCCAACTATCGCTACTTCCACGAGACGCTGGCCCTGGAGGCCGAGCGCGCCCGACGCCTGCGCTACTCGCTGGGGCTACTCATGGTCGACCTGGACCGCTTCAAGCGCATCAACGACCTCTTCGGCCATCCGGCCGGCGACCAGGTGCTGGTGGCTGTAGCCAGGGCGATGCGGGCCGAACTGCGCCGCACCGACGTGATCGCGCGCGTGGGCGGGGAGGAGTTCGCGGTGATCTTGCCAGGCTGCGGCCCGGACGCCGTGGAGGCTGTGGGCGAGAAGTTGCGGCGCGCCGTGGCCGACCTGCCGCCGCTGGCTGGCCCCGGCCGGCGCCGGTCCGAGATCACGCTCAGCGTGGGCGGCGCTGCCCAGGGGCCGGATGAGATCGACCCCGAAGCGCTGCTCAGCCATGCCGACCGGGCCCTCTACCGGGCCAAGCACGCGGGGCGCAACCGCGTGCGGGTGTGGCCCGAGGTGGCAGTCAAGCGGTAGCCATGGAAACGCTCGCCTTCTACCTCTCGCCTCTCGGTCTGGCGCTCACCTTCGTCTGGAACTTCGCCGTCCTCTCCAGCGTCCAGGTGACCGTGCGCTTGCTGCGGCTGTACTCGGTGCGCGCGATGCTGCTGGGTGCCGCCCTCCTGACGGTCGGGACACTCCCGGTCACTGCGCTCTACCTGGCTCTGGCCAGCCTGACCTACGACGAGGCCGTGGCACAGCGGCTGCTGGCGGTCCAGCCGGCCGCCTGGCAAGCCTACATCGTGCAGAACCGGCTGCGCTGGCTCCCGGTGGCGATGCTGCTCATGGCTGGCCTGGGCTTCCTGGTCGCGCGGCAGGTGCTGCGCTTCAAGCGCCTGCGGGGCGCCATCGTCGCCGCCCTGGGAGTAGGTATCCTGAGCGCCCCCTGGGCCGCATTGCTGGTGCTGCCGGCCCCGTGACTCAGTCGATTGCAGATTTGAGATTTGAGAGTGCAGAGTGCCTCACTCTGCACTCTCAAATCTCAAATCTGCACTCTGGCTCATCCACTCGTCCAACCGCTCGCCCGTCCCTGCATCCGGGGCGATGGCCACGTCCACCCCGCGGGCGTGCTGGCGGACCGAGATCCAGTAGCCCGGGGCTCGGAGGCGCACCTGGTCCGCCGAGCGCTCCGCCTGGGCCTGTGGGCCGAAACGGGCCTGGAGGCCCTGGGCGTAGGCGGAGAAGAACTCCTGCGCGTCGCGCTCGGTGTCCCAGACCGTCCGCAGCACCAGCGCGGTCTGCTCGCCCCGGGTGAGCAGCTCCCACCGGTCTCCACCCCACCCGGCGGCCGCGACTCGAGCGGTGGCGGGAGTGGAGTACTGCTCGATCAAGACCCGCAGATAGAGCTCGCCCAGCGTGTTGCTGCTCAGGACCTGCCACTCATCGCCCGCGGTGGGGCCCAGGTCCGGCAGCTCGACCGGCTCCGGCGCCTCGCGCTGGTCGTACTTCTCCGGGTGCAGCACCTGCTCGGTGGACTGCGGCGGGTCGGCAAAGGCCTGGTCGACCGCGCCGAAGCCGCCGCGGCTGTAGAGCTGGCGGACCAGGCGCAGCCCATCGTCGTACGGGAAGAGCAGCTCGGCGCGCAGCACCAGCGGGGTCTGCGCCAGGTGGGAGGTCTCGCCCGACTGGCCCAGTTGCGCCAGCTCGTCCGTCGTGAGCTGCCGGGTAGCGTAGATGGCCATACTCAGCGTGGCGTCGCC
Organism: Chloroflexota bacterium; assembly: GCA_016210245.1. GTDB lineage: Bacteria > Chloroflexota > UBA6077 > UBA6077 > JACQUR01 > JACQUR01. The sequence goes on along the minus strand of JACQUR010000131.1, from coordinate 1,853 downwards.
CTCGATCAGGGCGTGGACCGCCAGCGAGCGGTCCTGGTTATCGGGGTGCTTGGGGGCCACGGTCGCCAGGCTGAAGTGCTGGTCCTGGAGCGCGTGGACGTACTCGTGGGAGAAGGTCACCCGCGCCTCGGGCCCGAGCGGGGATGCGTCCGCGACCACGTACAGCTTCTTGGTGTCACTGTCGTACAGTCCGATGACCTGCTCCTGGTACAGGTCGAGCCACTCGCGGACGATGTCCTGGTCCGGACGAAGCAAGCCCAGCGTCACCAGGAGCCGCTGGTCGGTCTCGCGCTCCTCGGGCAGATAGTCGCGGTCGAAGATCTGGACGAAGAGGTCGCGGAGCTGCGGCTGATCCAGGAAGTCGGTCGACACGGTCGCGGCGGGCTGCAGGTGGCGGAGGTCAGCCGTGGCCGCCTCCACGCGTTCCAGGTCCGCCGCCACGGACTGGGCGATAGGCCCGGCGGGGTCAAGGGTGGCAAGCCCGTCCGCCAGGCGCTGGACGGCCGGGCGGGCATCGGCCGGCTCCGCCTGGAGGCTCGCCACGGGCAGTGGCGTCCCCTGCTGCTGGAACGACAGCCCAGCCAGGGTAAGCGCCCCCGCGAGCAGCAGGCTGACCAGGAGCAGGAGCGCGCGACGAGCAGCCATCACACTCACAAGCATATGGGCAGTGGGAGGCGTTCGTCAATCGCGCACCTTCAACGGGGTGCGGGTCACGTTTCCGCGCGGAGCGTCGGCCTGCCTGGGAGCGCAGACATCCTGTTTCTGTTGAAGAACTCGGTTTGGTGGTGCGCCGGTGGGGCAAGCCCTGCATGTGGAGGCCGATTTTCGGCTTCCAGTGGGAGGCCGAGCCCGAAATCAACCCCAAAATAGCCCGCCAGTGGAGGCCTCCACGAGAAAATCAACAGAAACAGGATGTCTGCGCTCCCAGGCAGGCCGACGCTCCCAGGCAGGCCCACGCTTCGCGCGCAAGATCGTGACCCGCACCCTGTCTCTCTTGGGCGCTGGCGACTCAGCGCGCCAGGTACACCGCTTCGAGCGCCTGGGGCGTCGGCCGCTCGCCCGCCTGCCAGCGCTGCCAGGCCAGTTGGGCCAGGTACCCGGCCCGCCGTGGGCTGGCCGCGGGCGAGGCCAGGATGGCCAGCGGCCCCAGGCGCTGCGCGACCTGCTCGCGGACCCCACCCCATAGGTCGCCGCACACGACCGTGGGCACCTGGACCAGGCCCGGCAGCGCGTCCAGGTCGATCCCCTGGATCGGCCCCTGCCGCTCCCACCCGCTCGAGCCGCGCTGGTACAGCGCGGTGGCGAAGCGGCCCCGCCCGGCCTCCAGCAGTGGGCGGACCGGCTGCTGGGCCAGCTCCTGGGTCGCGGCCAGCACGTCGAGCGAGCACACCCCGTAGGCGGGCAGGTCCAGGGCGAAGGCCAGGCCCTTGGCCAGCGCGATCCCCACCCTCACCCCCGTAAACGAGCCCGGCCCGTGGGCCACGGCCACGGCGGTGAGGTCGGCCGGGCGACGCCCCAGCCTGGCCAGGGCGCGATCCACCTCCAGCAGGAGCTGCGCCGAGTGCTCGCGCCCCGCGCGCCAGGTACACTCTGCCAGCACCTCGCCCTCGAACAGGGCCAGGCTGGCGATGCTGGTGCAGGTGTCAAGCGCTAGCAGCACGCCTCTTCGCAGTGCTGAGTGCTGAGTGCTGAGTGCTGAGTGGGATGCTACCACTCAGCACTCAGCACTCAGCACTCAGCACTCCCCGTCGGGCCGCCTACCGTTCCCGGATCGCGTACAGGATGCCGAGCACGAAGCCGACGAACATGAAGATGTAGCTGATCACGCCGATGGCGAACGCCCATGCCCCGCG
>JACQUR010000130.1 GCA_016210245.1 Chloroflexota bacterium | reverse complement strand
GATAGACCCCCTCACTTCACGGGTAACAGAGCGCCAGCGTCCTGTCGACTGTGGACTGTCGACTGTCGACTCGGTAGAGCCATCACCCAGCACTGTGCTATAATCGTGCATGTCAGATAAAGTCTTCGCCACCAACCGCAAGGCCTTCCACGACTACCACGTGCTGGAGACGCTGGAGGCCGGGATTGCTCTGACGGGCACCGAGGTCAAATCCGTCCGGGCGGGCGGCATGAGCCTGCGGGATGCTTACGCCCAGGTCCAGGGTGGCGAGGTCTGGCTCTTTAACAGCCACATAGCGCCGTACGATCGGGGCAACCGCTACAATCACGAGACCGATCGCCCGCGCAAGCTGCTGCTGCACAAGATGGAGATCGGGCGCCTGATGGGCAAGGTGCAGCAGGCTGGCAACACCCTGGTGCCGCTGCGGGCGTACGATCTGCGCGGGCGCGTCAAGGTGGAGCTGGCGCTGGCGAGGGGCAAGCGCCAGTACGACAAGCGCGAGGCCATCGCCGATCGCGAGGCCAGGCGCGAGATCGATCGGGCGATGAAGGAAGCGCTGGCACGCTGAAGCGGGCTGGGTGATGGCGGGTAGCGGCACGGCATGCCGTGCCGCTACCCGCCATCACCCAGCCAACCTCCCGGGGACGTCAGGTTTCGACAGGGGGGAAAGTCAGGGAATTGCAGGTCGAGGTCGCCACAGCCCTCGTTAACAAGGTGGCACGCCAGTAACTGGCAACCGTTCACTCGCTTACGCTGCGTAACACCAGCGTACGTCCTCCCGACCTCCTCCTGATGGGCCGGTAAAGGGCGCCATTCAGTCAGGGTGCTGCGCGTCGGAATACTGGCTAGGACACGCTTAAGACCAGCCGGTTGGCGACTCAACACCTCGTCGGTTAGGGGTTGGGCTGCGACTCTAAAGAGCCGACTATGCCTGTAGCACATTCCCGATAGACCTGCTCTGGACGAGGGGTTCGATTCCCCTCCGTCTCCACCACGGGCGCTATGTGGCGCTGGCTGGGCGCTGCCACGCAGGAGCGCGCAGCCGTCACGGCTGCGCGCTCCTGCTTTTCTCAGCGCCTCCTCTCACGTGCGCCGGCATGGGCTATGCATGGCACTGCCGCCCGACCGAGGCGCACGAGCAAGAGCCCATGCCGTTCATCTACGTCGAGACGCTGATCCGGGCGAGCCTGGACGACCTCTGGCGCTTCACCCAGCAGCCGGAGCTGCACCAGCGCTGGGACCTGCGCTTCACCAGCATTACCTACCTGCCTCGCGCCGACGAGACGCAGCCCCAACGTTTCCTGTACGAGACGCGGGTCGGTTTCGGGGTGCGCATTCGCGGCGAGGGGGAGAGCGTGGGAACGCGCGAGGATGTGGGTGGGATGCGCACCTCGGCCCTCAAGTTCTGGTCGGACGACCCCAGGTCGCTCATCCGGGTGGGCTCTGGCTACTGGCAGTACGTGCCCACGGCGGAGGGCATCCGGTTCCTCACCCGCTACGACTACGAGACCCGCTTTGGCCTGCCAGGGCGGGTGTTCGACCGGCTGGTGTTCCGGCCGCTGCTCGGCTGGGCGACCGCCTGGAGCTTCGACCGGCTTCGACTGTGGCTGGAGGAGGGGATCGACCCGGGCGTGTCGTTCGAGCGCAGCCTGGTCCACGCGGTGGCCCGCCTGAGCCTGGCAGCCATCTGGCTCTACCAGGGGCTGGTGCCGAAGTTCCTGGCGCCGGAGAGCGGCGAGCTGGACCTGCTGCGTGCCGCGCAGGTGTTTGGTGGGTGGGAGCCGCTGGCGCTACGCCTGATCGGCGGTGGGGAAGTGTTCTTCGGCCTGCTGCTGGTGGCCCTGTGGCGCTCGCGGGCGCTCTACGGGCTGAGCTGCGCGGCGCTGCTGGTGCTGCTGGTGGGTGCCGCGGCCAGCACACCGGCCCTCCTGGTCGCGCCGTTTAACCCGCTGACGCTCACCCTGGCGATGATCGGGCTGGCAGCGATCGGCTGGCTGGCGAGCGCCCGCCTACCCACTGCGCGCGCCTGCCTGCGCCAGCCCCGCCGAGCGCGAGAGGCCCGGGCATGAGCTCCATCTACCAGCGCGCCCTCGGCGCGGAGTTCAGCCGGCTCCATCCCAGGATCAAGCAGCGCTTCGGCTTCAGCAGCGCCGATCACGTGGCCGCGATCGGGCGCGGGATCATGGAAGAGGTCTGGCGTGGCCCGATCTACACTCTGCCCTTCCTCGCTCTGGGAGCGTGGCGGCGGATCATGTTCCCCGAGCAGGGGCGGAACGTGCCGTTCACGGTTGAGAACTACGCCTACGTGGACGGGTTCGGGCGCGAGACGGTGACCTGGCTGCGCACCTTCCACCTGCCAGGCCGGGCGCGGCGCTTCGACGCCTACATGGTCTACGGCCAGCAGCGGGGCCGCGTGGTCGACTACCTCGGCACGCACCAGCACCTGGCCGTCGACATCGATCTGTGGATGGACGAGCAGGGGGGCCTGCGTCTCCGTTCGGGCGCCCAGCGCTTCTACGAGGGGCCGATCGCGTTCTCCTTCCCGCTGCTGTTCTCAGGGGTGGCCAACGTGCGGGAGTGGTACGACGACGTGGCGCAGCGCTACCGCATCGAGGTGGCGGTGCGCAACGACCGCTGGGGGCCGCTCTTTGGTTACCGGGGCCACTTCCAGGTGGAGTGGCGGGAGGTAGGGCTGGCAGGCGTGCCTGCCCACGTGAAGCCGCGGCGGGAGGAACGGCGAGAGTAGCGTGACGAGTCAGCCGCCGGCGCGTAGGGCGACAGCCAGACGGATCGCCGGGTCTTGCGCGAGGGCGAGCAGACTCGCCACGGGCACGTCGGCCGCGCAGGGGACTTTCTATCCCCGCGTCTGCGCGTCCCCGTTTCCCCGCGTCGCCAGGCCGAGGATGCGCTCGCCCACCTCAATGGGCAGCGGCCCTGCCTCGGCGGCGCGAGCCGCGAGTTCCACGTGCTCCAGACTCGAGGGCCCAATCAGGGCGCAGGCCACCTCCGGCTTGCTGAGCGCGAAGCGGATGGCCAGCTCGGCCAGGCTGATGCCCAGCTCATCCGCCAGCGGGCGCAGCCGCTCGGCCTGCTGCGTGTCCGCGTCGTAGTCGGTCCCATCGATCAGCGCGCCGCCGGTCCCACCCGCGAGGGGATGGCGCTCGGCCACCCCGGCCAGCGCCCCGCCCGCCAGGATGCGGATGGCCAGCACGCCCATGCCCACTGCGCTGGCTCGGTCGATCATCCTGCCCAGGTCCTGCGGCTGGAACGTCCGAGGCACGGAGTACCCGGCCGAGGGATTCAGGGCGTTGAAGTAGCAGTGGACGAGGTCGAAGGTGCCTGGTTGCATCGCCTCCAGCACGGCCTCGGTGTCCCCCAGGCCGGTGAAGCCCAGCCAGCGCACGCGGCCCTCTCGTTGAAAGGACCGGAAGCCGTCGAGCAGGGGGCCGAGTACGTCGGCGACCGCCAGGGCGCGCTGCTCGACCGAGCGCTCGCGCCGGATGCGGCCGTGGTAGAACAGTACGTCTACCGACTCCCGCCCCAGGCGCGCCAGGCCGGCCAGGAACAGGGTGCGCACCCGCGCGGGGCCCGCGTCCAGGTCGGCCGGGGTCACGTTGATCTTGGTCCCCACCAGCACCTCGGCCTTCAGCTCGGCCAGGGCACGGCCCAGGTTCTGCTCGGAGGCCCCGTCGCCGTACTGCGCGGCGGTGTCGAAGTACGTGATCCCCAATTCGATGGCCCGGGCCACAGCCCGCACCTGCTCGCGGCGCTCGCCCCGAACGAGCAGGCCGCCCATGTTCCCGCACCCGAAGCCGATCTCCGAGATGGCCTGGCCGGTTCGTCCAAGTATGCGCTGGCGCATCCTGGCCTCCCTTCAGTGGAGATGATCGCGGCCTGGCGGCTGGAGGCCGCCAGCGGCAAGAAGCGCCTGGTGGCACAGGCGGCTCGCCTGTGCCACCAGGGAACGGAGGGGCTCGCCTACTCTTTCCGCTTCAGCTTGTGGGCATTTGCGGCCATGAACGCCCTGATCTCGTCGGCCATGCCCAGGATGGTTTCCCACTGCTCCACGTAGAGCGTGATCGGGAAGCGCCCGAGCCCGTAGATGCTCACCCCGCCTTTGTCCGAAACTTTCAGCGAGACGCCCCGCTTCGGGGCAGCCTTCAACTGCTCGTTCTCGGCGCGCAGTCGTTCAAGTTCTGCCTGCAGCTCTTCCTGTGTCGGCATCGTGCCCTCCAGAGATGGTCGACCGAGCGTTGGCTCGATCGCGCTGGTACCTCGCGCTGCTTCTCCTCCTGGCCCGACCGTCTCCAGCGCGTAAAGCTGGCACCGGTTCTGCGGCCGCGAGTGGTTGCTAGTGCCCTTCGATGAGGAGGATAGCACGATGGCGCTCTCCATGCTGCAAGCAGCCTGCACCCCGGAAGCGCTGCGCGAGAAGCGAGTCCTGGGTCGCCACCTTATGTTATGCTGGAAGTGAGCCCAGTATTCCGAGGAGTTCTGCGCCCATGCTCGGCCGCCTCTCGCCGCCCTACCAGCAGGCGCTGGAGACCATCGGGCGTCTTGCTGCCGTGGTGGAGTCGCCGGACGAGGGGCTACAGGCCGCGGTGGACGTGCTGGCCCGCTCCTTCGCGCACTACTCCTGGGTCGGCATCTACCTGCTCGAGGGCGACACGCTGGTGCTGGGCCCCTGGCGTGGGCCGGTGCCCACGGAGCACACCCGCATCCCGCTCGGCGTCGGCGTCTGTGGCGCGGCCGCTGCCCTGCGCCGAACCGAGGTGGTGCCGGACGTGAGCAAGGATGCCCGTTACCTGGAGTGCTTCGCCTCCACGAAGTCGGAGATCGTGGTCCCCATCGTCGACGAGCGCGAGGTGTGTGGCGAGATCGACGTGGACAGCGACCGCCTGGACGCCTTCGGCGAGGCAGACGTGGTCTTCCTGGAGCGGGTAGCGCAGCTCATCACCCCGCTGGCGCGGGCGGCGCTGAGGCTGATCGAGGGTTGAACGTCGACCTCGACGGCGTGCTTTACTGGCGAGGAGCAACGGAGCATGGAAGTCCTGGATACTATCCTTGACGCGATCGGCCACACGCCCCTGGTGCGCCTGCGCAAGGTCACCCGCGGCCTTCAGCCCACCATCCTGGCCAAGGTGGAGAGCCTCAACCCCGGCGGCAGCATCAAGGACCGCATCGGGCTCAGGATGATCGAGGCGGCCGAGCGGGCGGGCAAGCTGCGCCCGGGCGGCACCATCGTCGAACCTACCTCGGGCAACACCGGCGTCGGGCTCGCCATCGCCGCGGCCATCAAAGGCTACCGCATGGTCTTCGTCATGCCTGACAAGATGTCGCAGGAGAAGATCAGCCTGCTCCAGGCCTACGGCGCCGAGGTGGTCATCACTCCGACCGCGGTCCCGCGCGAGTCTCCCGAGAGCTACTACAGCGTGGCCGACCGCTTGAGCGGCGAGATCCCGGGCGCCTTCCAACCTAACCAGTACTTCAACCCGGCCAACCCGCAGGCCCATTACGAAACCACCGGGCCGGAGCTCTGGGCCCAGACCGAGGGGCGGATCAGCCACTTTGTGGCCGGCATGGGCACCGGCGGCACCATCTCCGGGGTGAGCCGCTTCCTGAAGGAGCGGAAGCCAGGACTGGTGACTGTGGGCGCCGACCCGGAGGGCTCGCTCTACTCGGGCGACACGCCCCGACCGTACAAGGTGGAGGGCATCGGCGAGGACTTCTACCCGGCCACCATGGACCTGTCGCTGGTCGACCGGATCGTGCGTGTCTCTGACCGGGACTCGTTCCTCATGGCGCGCCGCGTCACCCGTGAGGAGGGCATCCTGGTGGGTGGCTCGGCTGGCAGCGCCCTCTGTGCTGCCCTGGAAGTGGCGCGCGAGCTGGGGCCCGAGCACCTGGTGGTGGTCATCTTCCCGGACACGGGGCGCAACTACCTTTCCAAGCTCTACAACGACGGCTGGATGCGGCAGAACGGCTTCCTGGTGCAGTTCCCAGCTCGGACGGTGCGCGAGCTGCTGGCGGCGCGGTCGGAGGCGGTGCCGCCCCTGGTGGCCGCCTCGGCCGTCGAGCGCGTGGGCGAGGCCATCAATCGGATGCAACACTTCGGCATCTCGCAAATGCCCGTCGCGGACGAGGGTGAACCGACCAGCGTCGGCAAGCTGGTCGGCAGCATCCAGGAGCGCACGCTGCTGGATCGCGTCTACCGCGACCCCGGCCTGGTCGAGAGCGCCGTGGGCGCCGCCATGGACCCTCCCTTCCCCACCATCAGCGCTGACGCCTCGATCGATCAGGCTTTCGAACTGCTGCTCAACGGCACTCCGGCCCTGGTGGTGGTCGAGTCCGGGCGGCCGGTGACCATGCTCGCCAAGCTGGACCTGCTGGAGTTCGTGGCCCACCGACGATTTTAGATTTTAGATTTTGGATTTTGGATTGGGGTTGCGAGCGGGGCGGCTTCTCCCCCGCGAATCCAAGGTCCAGAACCCAGAAGGTGAGATTGGAGACCAACATTCGGGACCGAGAACCAGAAATCCAAGATCCAAAATCCAAAATCCAAAATGATCTCGCCTGGGGTTTCGCCACGCGGGCGATCCACGTTGGCCAGGCGCCGGATCCGGCCACGGGGGCGGTGGTGACGCCGATCTACCAGACCTCCACCTTCGCCCAGCAGGATATCGGGGTCCACCGCGGCTACGAGTACTCGCGCAGCGGCAACCCGACCCGCTCGGCGCTGGAGCAGTGCCTGGCCTCGCTGGAGCGCGGGCGCTTTGGCCTGGCCTTCGCCTCCGGGCTGGCCGCGGAGGACACGGTGATGCACCTGTTCTCCAGCGGCGACCACACCGTGGTGATGGAGGATGTCTACGGCGGCACCTTCCGGCTGTTCAAACGAGTGCTCGAACGCCACGGGCTCAGCTCCTCCTTCGTGGACGCCACCGACCTGGGGACGCTCGAGGCGGCGATCACCGAGTACACGCGCCTGATCTGGCTGGAGAGCCCTACCAACCCGCTGCTCAAGCTGGTGGACATCGCCGCGGTGGCTCGTCTCGCCCATCAGCGCGGCATCCTGGTGCTGGTGGACAACACGTTCCTCAGCCCGTACTTCCAGCGCCCGCTGGAGCTCGGGGCGGATATCGTGCTCCACAGCACGACCAAGTACCTGGGGGGACACTCCGACGTGGTAGGCGGCGCGGTGGTGGTCAACGACCCCGCGCTACACGAGCAGCTCAAGTTCCACCAGAACGCTGTAGGCGGCGTGCCCGGGCCCTTCGACGCCTGGCTGGTGCTGCGGGGCGTCAAGACGCTGGCGGTGCGGATGCGCCAGCACGAAGCCAACGCTCTGCAGATCGCCCACTTCCTGGAGGGCCATCCCCGTGTGCGGCGCGTCCACTACCCGGGGCTGCCGAGCCACCCGCAGCACGAGCTGGCGCGCCGCCAGCAGCACGGCTTTGGCGGCATGATCTCGTTCGAGGTGGAAGGAGGCCTGGAGGGAGCCCGGCGCGTGCTCACCCGCACGCGGTTGTTCACCCTGGCCGAGAGCCTGGGCGGGGTGGAGTCGTTGTTCGAGCTCCCCGCGGCCATGACCCACGCCTCCTTGCCGCCCGAGGTGCGCCAGAGCCTGGGCATCAACGACGGCTTGATCCGCCTCTCGGTGGGCATCGAGGACGGGGACGACCTGGTCGCCGACCTGGCGCAAGCGCTGGGATAGTCCAGGACTGAGGGCTGAGCGATGAGGACTGAGTGTTCGCTCAGCCCTCATCGCTCAGTCCTCAATCCTGCCTAGTCCTGCTCACCGCGCGCGCCTTTTCTGGTATACTAACTCGTCTGGAACGAATCGGCGGCCCGCCTTCCTGGCGGGAAGTTCTCCTCCCCCTCGATCGCGCTGACGACTCGTCCCAAGTTTCTGAAAACAAGGAGTCAGCGCGATTTCTATGGACAAGACCCTCACCTGTCGGGACTGCGGCCAGGCATTCACCTTCACGGCTGGGGAGCAGGATTTCTACGCCAGCCGTGGCTTTACCAACGAGCCGTCCCGGTGCCCGGACTGCCGCGCTACCCGTAAGGCCGACCGCGGCCGCCCGGGCGGAGGCGGCCGCTCCGGTGGTGGCGGCGGTGGTGGTGGCGGCGGTGGCGGCGGCGGCTACGGCCGCGAGCGACGGGAGATGCACCCGGCGGTGTGCGCCCGGTGCGGCAAGGAAACCCAGGTTCCCTTTGTCCCGCGCGGCGATCGGCCGGTCTACTGCTCGGACTGCTTCGAGCGCCAGCGGACTTACCGCTGAGCGCTTCCAGGTCGGGACGGGATGCACCATCCCGTCCCGAGTCGTCTTACTGAGTCTCCAGGCACAAGGAGTAGAGAAGATGTCCAAGAAGGGCGGGAACAAGGACAAGCGTCCTCCCAAGCCCCCGATGCCAAACAAGGGGCCGAAGAAGAAGTGAGAACCGGAGCTGGCCATGCCGCCCCGTAGGCGCCAGCAGTACCGACGGCCGCCCCGGCGACGGCCGGGCGAAGATCGCCCGGACCACCGTGCCTCCGACCAGGCGCTGAATGCTGCTGCTCGGCACCTGCTCAGCCTCCACAGCCTGCCGGAGCTGCGCGCACTGGTCACCCAGAGCCGCGAAGCGTTCGAGTGGGCCGACCAACAGGCGCGGCAGCAACCCAGCCCGGAGGCGTTGCGCCGCTACCGCTCGGCCGAGCGCAGCCTGGCCGAGGCCGAGCGAGCCCTGGCGCTGGCCGAAGACGAGCCGGGCCCATCGATCTGACTGGCGGCTGCCCGCCACCCGTTTGCCGCGCCATCTCCACCGACCGTGTGATCGCCTGCACCCGTGCCTCGGGCGGTCTTTTCGATACCAGGACGATCACCACAACCGGTACTGCTCGATAACGCTCCCCCGCGCAGCTCGCTCCAAACACTCTGCAGTGGATCGATCCCGACCAGCAGAGCAATGTCGAGCAGTCAGATGGTCAGTTATACCACAGGCCCGGGCGGCTCGGGCTGTTGCACAGTGTCCCAGCTAAGACTATCATGCGCTTGCCCCTTACGAGCGATCACGAGCGGCAAGGACATGACGGTGCAGCGCCGCCAGGCACCCGGGAGACTCCAGGCTCCGCTCGCGGCAGAGCAGGGCGTGGCCTCGCCTGCCGAGGCGACGGCCCTGCCCGTGCGGCGCCGGCCAGGGAGCGCGCTGCTCCATCGACTGCTGCGCCCACGGCCACGCCTGGCGGTGGCCCTTGGCGGCGAGCGACTCGAACCCGTGGCCAGGGCTCTGCTGCTCGAGGCGATGCAGCGCGAGTTCTCACGCCCGGGCATGCGCTCGACCACCGCGGCCTTGCGCGACGCGCCGCTGGCCGCGCACGCGCTGCTGCGCAGCAGCAACGCAGCCATCCTGCCACAGGAGCGGCGCTACGTCTCCGCTGCCTGCGCCGTCGTCGGCCGCGGAGGCGCCTACGTCGCGCTGGCCGGCTGGGCACACGCCTACCGGGTCGGGCAGGGCCCGCAGCGCATCCTGACCGCCCGGACGGAGCACCTGTCGCCGATGGTGGCGCCTCGCCTGCTGGGCGGCCAGGGAAAGCCCTCGGTCAGCCTGCACCACCTGGAGCTTCAGCCTGGCGACAGGCTGGCGCTGGTGGTTGGTCGAGACTCGCTGGCGTGGAGCCCCGCCGAGGGCGACGGCACGCCGCTCGAGCCGCGGGCCCTGGCCGCGACGCTGCGGGACCGCTGCGACGCAACCGACGTGATCGTGCTGGATGCGAGCGGCAGCCTCGTGGCCCAGGAGCCAGCCATCGCCCACGCGGAGGAGGTCGAGTCGAGCGAGGGATCGACCGAGGCAGCCTCTCCGCGCCCGAGCGGCCCGCGCTCGGGCCCGCTGACTGCGGCCATGAGCGTGCTGGTGCTGCTGTTGCTCGGCCTCGGCTTCTGGCTGAGCCAGTCGAGCCCGGAACAGCAGGTGGCCGCGGACGTGCGGGAGATCCGCCGCCTGGTCGCAGCGGCCGAGCAGGCGCGGAGCCGCGACCAGGCGATCGAGCTGCTGCAACTAGCTTCCGGCCAGGTCGATCGGGTTGGGGCAGGCAGGGTGCCGGGCGAGCTGCTGGCTCAGGTGCGACAGGCGACGGATCGAGCCAACGGCGTCGAGCGGCTGGGCGAGAGCCGGACGCTGGTCATCCTGGGGTCGGCCGGGGTCGGGATAGACCAGATGGAGGTGGCAGGCGAGGACCTGTACCTGCTCGACGCGGCGGCAGGGGCTGTCCACTTGTTCACCGCCCCTCGCCTCGCTTCCAGCGCCAGCCATCTCGGTTCAGGCAGCCTGCTCCTGGCCACGGGCCTGCCCGTGCAGGGGCGTATCGTGGGGCATCCCCTGGCCATGGCCTGGGTCCCCGCCGGACGCCAGCTCCAGCGGCCTGTTCTGGTGATGGCTGACACGGAGCGTACCTTCACCACCTACGACCCGCGCCTCGGCCTGGGCCGCTTCGCCCCGCCCGAGAGCGATCAGTGGGTCCGACTCGGCCCCGCCGCGGGCGCCGATGGGGCGGCCTACGTGGTCGACGTCGGCCGCGGGCGCCTGCTCGAGTACCCACTGGCTCTGCCCGGGGGCGCCCTGCCCCCGCGCTCGGTGCTCGACCCACAGTCAAGCGCCGGGTTGGCCGGCGCGGTGGAGATCGCCGTTTCGAGCGAGGAGGTGTACGTGCTCCTGCGCGATGGGCGCCTGCTGCGCTACAATCTGGCAGGCCAGCGCCTGCCGTTTCCCGGGCTGGTGCCCGATCGTCCGCTCGACGCGCCGACGGGCCTGGCGCTCGGCCTGCGCGGTGGCGGCGTCTACGTGGCCGACGCCGGCAACCAGCGGGTGGTGCAGTTCTCCCGCGCCGGGGAGTTCGTGCGCCAGTTCCAGGCCACCGCCCAGGCGGCCGGCCTGCTGGCAGGGCTGCGCGCGGTCCGGGTGGACGAGGCGGCCCACCGTCTGGTCGGGCTAACCTCGCGTGCCGTGCTGCTGTTCGACCTGCCGCCGGAGGGGCCGTGATGAGCGGGTCCTGGCCGAAGGACGGAACCACAATCCCCCGAACTGGCTACTGGCTATTGACGTTTGTCAAGCCAGGTGGTTCGCTATAGGTGGTACGGACCCTGCCGTGCTGGGAGGCAAGGCAGCTTGAGCGAGTGGCATGAGATGACACCTTCTTCCTGGCTTCTGCTCTACCTGGCCTATGAGTCGCCGGACGGGGAGCCTGCGCCCGAGATGTCACCTATCCAGATCCAGAAGGGTCTGTTTCTCCTCTGGCAAGCCGCCAGGTTGCCGAGCGACCAGGCATATGCCTTCCGTGCCGACGCCTATGGCCCACTGAGTCCGCAGATCTACCAGGACATGGATCTCCTGGCAGACACGCACCTCGTCCATGCGAGGAAAGACCCCAGGGTTGAATGGTCGTACTACAAGGCAACCGACAAGGCGAAGGCCCTGGCGATGGAGATCGTCGAGGAGGAGCACCAGGCGCAGCGCTATCTTCCGTACATCGAGGTGGTCCGCGGGCTGATCCGGCAGCTCAGCTTCCGGGAGTTGGTCAGCGGCATCTCTGCCGCCTATCCTGAGTACTCGGTGGCTACAGTGGCTCCAGATCTGCTCCCCGACGGGGCGCGCGGTGTCACGGAACCCCTTGCTACCCTGCTCACGCCAGAAGAGATACAGTTCAGAGTTGAGGCGTTGCTGGGCTACCGCCAGCTTCGGCGGGGCGAGTACGTCACCCGTGGGGAGCTGCTCCGGCGCTAGATGGCCTTCGACTACAGACTGCCGCGCGACCTTCGCGCGCGGATGGCGCTACTGCCCCCGCAAGAAGAGCAGGAACTCCGCGACCTCCTCGATCGACTCCTTCTCGATCCCGAACCGGACGGCCAGATACGCAGGGAAGTACCGCCATACTTCCCGTTCCAGCCAGGGACGATCGAAACCCGGCTCGGGAAGTACCGTGTCGCGTACTGTTTCGTTTCCCCACAGAATCACGCGGTGATCGATATCCTTGCGATCTCACCGCTGCCGCCGCTGGAGCGGGGCTAGCTGCCATCTCACATGTCGCCAGGTTCCAATCCCATTGGAGGTTCGAGGCAGCCGTGCGTGCCGTACTCCAGCGCGTGAGCCGCGCCCGCGTCGTTGTGGGCGACGAAGAGGTCGGCGCCATCGGGCGCGGCTGGGCCATCCTGCTCGGCGTTGGCCCACAAGACGATGAGCGAGCGGCGGCCTGGATGGTCGACCGGGTGGCTAACCTGCGGGCGTTCGAGGATGAGCAGGGCAAGATGAATCGCTCGGCCCAGGACGTGGGTGCAGAGTTTCTCGTGGTCAGCCAGTTCACGCTGTACGCGGACCTGTCCCGCGGGCGACGGCCCAGCTTCGTCGGCGCCGCCCCAGCCGCGCAGGCCGAGCCGCTGGTACAGCGGGTCGTGGAACTGCTGCGCGGGCGTGGCTTCCAGGTGGCGACCGGGCGCTTTGGCGCGATGATGCAGGTCGAGTTGGTCAACGACGGCCCGGTCACCCTCGCCCTCGCCTCGCCCGGCGATCCCTGGGGCGGCTAGAGGGGGTTGCTGTGGGCGATCAGCTCGCCCTGGAGCGACCACGGGCCGGCCTGGGTGATGCGCGCCGACACCAGCTCGCCAGCGATCGGGGCCGGGTGGGTGAGGTGGACCAGCTTGTTGTTGCGCGTCCGCCCGTACCACCGGCCTCTGGCCTCGCCCTCGACCAGCACCTCCAGGGTGCGCCCAACCAGGCGGCGGTTGCGCTCGAGCGCGATCTCCCGCTGGAGCGCCTCTACCGCCTGCAGGCGGCGCTTCTTCTCCTCGAGCGGCAGTTGGCCGGGCCAGGAGGCGGCCGGGGTGCCAGGCCGGGGCGAGTAGGCGGCGACGTGGACCACGTCCCACCGGATCTCGGCCATCGCCCGCAAGGTGTGCTCGAACTGGACCTCAGTCTCCCCGGGGAAGCCGACGATAAGGTCGGTCGACAGGCCGAGGTCGGGGATCGCCGCCCGCAGCCGCGCCACCAACTGCTGGTAGAAGTCGACGGTGTACCCGCGCTGCATGGCGCGCAGCACGTCGTCGTCGCCCGACTGGATGGGCAGGTTGAGGTCCTCCATTACTGCCGGCAGCGACGCCACCGCCTCGATCAAGTCGTGGCCAAAGTCGCCCGGGTAGGAGGTCAGGAAGCGGATGCGGCGCAGCCCTTCCACGTCGTTCAGCCGCGCCAGCAACTGGGCCAGACTGGCTCTCGGTCGCAGGTCGCGCCCGTAGCGCTCCACGATCTGGCTGAGCAGCACCAGCTCGCGCGTCCCCCGTCCCACCAGGGCCCGGGCTTCGGCCTCGATGTCCTCGGGCCGGCGGCTCCGCTCCCCACCGCGCGTGGAGGGCACGATGCAGAAGGCACAGTGCCGATTGCAACCCTGGTGGATGGTGATGCCTTCGCTGATGCCCACCTGGCGGACCGCCTCCGGGGGCTCGAGGCGATAGTACTCCTGCAGCTCGAGCAGGTCGGCCAGCTTGGCCCGTACGCTCAGGTCCTGCCCGGGACAGAGGAAGAAGTCCACGAAAGGGTACTTTCGGCGCCAGTAGTCGAGCTCGCCAATGCACCCGGCCAGGACCAGCCGGGTCCACGGCCGGGTGGCCTTCAGTCGCCGCAGGTGGCCCAGCTCGGTGTGGACCTTGTCCTCGGCGTGCTGCCGCACCATGCATGAGTAGAGCACCACCAGGTCGGCCTGCTCGGGGGCGTCCGCGCGCTCGTAGCCGTAGCCCTCCAGTTCTCCTGCGAGCCGGCGCGAGTCGGCGGTATTCATTTGGCAGCCAATGGTCCAGATGTGGAAGCGACTCACAGCGATGCTCCTGGCGGCGGGACGCCGCCTCGGTGCGGGCCGGATGCGACCAGGCGGGTGCCCTCCGGGATTATAGCAACCGCTGGCCCGACCACTCCGAAAACTGCCCCTGCCGGGTTGGAGGTTGGAGGTTGGAGGCCGATCCAACCTTCAACCTCCAACAGGCTACGGGGTTGTTGCTCCTGATTCGTGGGGCCGGCCGGCTGTCCGAGCCGCGACCGTGAGGGAGCGCGAACCCCGGGGTCCGCGCTCCCTCACGGTCGCGGCTCGGACAGAACTCCTCAGTGGGCGCGTCGCGGAGCGCTACGGGCGGAGCAAGTGGCCCACGTCCAGGCTGCAGAAGGCCCGCCCTGGGGCGTCACGGCAGCACAGCCAGAGCCGCATCGCGTGCGGGTCGACGACGACGCTGTAGATCGTGCCCGGGTTGCAGATGCAAGTGCAGTCCCCGTCTGCCACGGCGTCGGAGAGGATGCGCTGCGCCCCGAGCGGGTCCACCGAGCCGCTGGCGCACAACACCTGGAGGCGCTCCAGGCGGATGATCGAGTTGGGGAGCCGCCAGCCCGCCTGCTCGGTCGCCGTAGCAGGGTGCTGGAAGTGGTTGGTCACGGCCAACAGGTCGTCCAGTGGCTTCCTGGGGGCGACCAGGCGGGGGGTGAACTCGAAGACGCAGGCGGCGTTGTCCCTGGCCGAGACGACCAGCACGTTGTTGCCGATGGTCCGCCGCGTCGCCCGCAGAATGGCTTCGCACTCGGCCAGCGTCTCGGCCTCTTCGAGCATCCGGCGGTAGATGAGGGGCGCGGGTACGCCGTCGGCGGTCTCGGTAGGGACGGTGGAGGTCAGGCAGGCTACGGCCAGCCCCGCGTCGTTGAGGCCGGTCACCACCCCCACGAAGCCCGGCCAGCCGATCGAGACGAAGGCGTGCCCGTGCGTGGGGCGGACCACGAAGAGCGTGACCGTCTCGCGCAAGATGCGATTGATCAGCGCGCCTACCCCCCACCAGTCGGCCTCGGGGTAGTAGTCGAGATTGCGGGCCAGCAGCACCCCGCCCCCGGGCGCCCGGCGCCCCTGGACCGCCACGGCAGAGCAGGCCAGCCGGCCGACCGGGACAGCGAACTGCAGGTTGTGGATCACGTCGTCGAAGCAGGTCATCAAGAGGACGTCGCCGTAGGGGATTCCCGCTCCGTCTGCCACACCCCGCACCTCGTCGAGGAAGGAGCGGGGGGTGTGCTGCTCCATGCAAGCGGCCAGGACCCGCATGAGCGAGTACGCGCTCCAGCCCAGGAACCAGCCTCGGCGGAAGAGGACGTCGTCATGGAAGGTCCTGCGCAGGGCCCGGAGCTGGGGCATCAGGGCCTGGCCGCACTGCAGGCCGCGCTGGTACGCGTCGCCCTGCAGGCGCACGATGCGGAACCCCTGTGTTCCGCACTCGCGCCCCGCTGGTAGCGCTATCGGACTGGTGTCCAGGCTGGGAGAGAGCATCTTGCCACGAGGTAAGGCAAGGAGCGGGCCACAGGTGAGCTTACCACTGGCCCTGGACCTTCGGCACGAGCTCGGCCCAGATGCGCTCCACCTGCCGGCGCAGCTGCTCCAGGGTAGCGCTATTGTCGATCACCACGTCGGCCCGCTCGACCTTCCCCTCCTGGGGCGGCTGGGCGGCGATGCGCGCCTCAGCTTCCTGGCGGCTGTACCCCCGCGTCTCCATGAGCCGCTGCACCTGCTGCTCGGGCGTGCAGGTCACCACCCACACCGCGTCCATCTCGTCCGC
Source organism: Chloroflexota bacterium (assembly GCA_016210245.1). GTDB lineage: Bacteria > Chloroflexota > UBA6077 > UBA6077 > JACQUR01 > JACQUR01. The sequence goes on along the minus strand of JACQUR010000130.1, from coordinate 2,857 downwards.
CAGGCCGCTCTCCAGCAGCTTGATGGCGTCGACGACGACTGCCGGCGCGGTGCTGGCGGCGACCCTGCGGCGGACACGCGCCCGGACCTCGGGCACCAGGAGGGCCTCCAGGTCTTTGAGGGCCTGAGGATCGCGGAAGACGATCTGCCCCAGCTTGCGGCGGTCGATCGTTCCGTCCGGGCCCAGGATCGCCGGGCCGAAGCGGGCAACGACCCGCTCGCTCTCCGGGCTCCGAGGGCGGTAGAGCTCGTGGACGACGCGGTCGGCGTCGATGTACTCGGCGCCCAACGCCTGGAGCATCTCGCCCACGCTGCTCTTGCCGCAGCCGATGTTGCCGGTCAAACCAATGCGGTAGGCCACGCTAGAGCCTTTGTGCTATAGTCGGAAGTGGCCGTGGTCAGTAGGAGCAGGGTGCAAGCCTCTCTGCTCCTACTGACCACTGACGGCTGACCACTGACCACTTCGAGGATGATACCCCTGCGTACTGATGCCGACCAGACCATCAACCTGAAGTCGCCCCGCGAGCTAGCCATCATGCGCGAGGCGGGAGCAATCGTCGCCGCCACCCTTGCCGAGCTGCGGAAGGCTGCCCAGCCGGGTGTGACCACCAAGGAACTGGACGACCTGGCGGCGGAGAGCCTGGCGCGGCACGACGCGAAGTCCACCGCCCTCGGCTACTATGGCTTCCCGGCCCATATCTGCATCTCGGTCAACCACGAGGTAGTGCATGGCATCCCCGGGCGGCGCAAGCTGCGCGAGGGCGACCTGGTCAAGTTCGACGTGGCCGCGCGCTACCGCGGCTACGTGGCCGACACTGCGGCCTCGGTGCCGGTGGGCAAGATCCGGCCGGAGGTCGCCCGCCTGGCGGAGGTGACCGAGCAGGCGCTGATGCAGAGCCTCCAGTACGCGCGGGCTGGCAATCGCCTGACCGACATCTCCCATGCCATCCAGGTGTATGTGGAGCAGCACGGCCTGTCGGTCGTGCGCGTCTTTGTCGGCCACGGCGTGGGGCGCGAGATGCACGAGCCGCCCCAGGTGCCCCACTTCGGCCCGCCGGGCAAGGGGCCGGTGCTGAAGGTGGGCATGTGCCTGGCCGTGGAGCCGCAGGTGAACCTGGGCAGACCCGACGTGCGCATCCTCAAGGACGGCTGGACGGCCGTCACCGCGGATGGCAGTTGGTCGGCCCACTTCGAGCACACCGTGGCCATCACGCCCGACGGCCCGTGGATCCTCACGGCACCGAGTCCTGAGTCCTGAGTCCTGAGTCCTGAGTCCTGAGTCCTGAGTCCTGAGTAGGCCGTGGTCCCAGCCAACCACCAGGCACCGATCCAGCTGAGTCTTGAGTCCTGAGTCCTGATACCTGAGATGAGACGACGCCAGGCCCTACTCAGGACTCAGGACTCAGGACTCACGACTCAGGACTGGAGACACTGGAGGAAACATGGCTATCACGCACCAGGGCGCGATCGACCAGCAGTTCGAGCGGGAGTTCGCCGGGTCGTGCCGCCTGTACCAGCGTGCCCGGGCGACGATCGCTGGCGGCATCACCCACGATAGCCGCAACCTGGCGCCGTTCCCGATCTACGTCACGCGCGCCCAGGGCGCACACAAGTGGGACGTGGATGGGCACGAGCTGGTGGACCACTGGATGGGCCACGGCGCGCTGCTGCTGGGGCACAACGCGGAGCCGATCAAGGCGGCGCTGGCGGCGCAACTGGAGCTGGGGACCCACTACGGCGCCTGCCACGAGGCAGAGGTCGAGTGGGCGGAGTTGATTACGCGCCTGATCCCCTCGGCCGAGCGGGTGCGTTTCACCATGTCCGGGACCGAGGCGACCATGCTGGCGCTGCGCGACGCGCGGGCGTACACGGGCAAGAGCAAGGTCATCCGCTTCGCCGCCCACTTCCACGGCTGGCACGACTACGCCCTGGTTGGCTACCAGCCCCCGTTCGAGGTGCCCGCCTCTACCGGCATTCCCGGCGAGGTGGCCAGGACCATGCTGATCGCGCGCTCCAACGACATTGACTCGGTCCGCCGCTTGCTGGACCAGCACCAGGACGTGGCCGCGGTGATCCTGGAGCCCGGTGGTGGCAGCAACGGCATCATCCCGCCCGATCCGGCCTTCCTGCGCGCCCTGCGCGCCCTGACCGCCGAGCGCGGGGTGGTGCTGATCTTCGACGAGGTGATCACCGGCTTCCGCTACGCGCCCGGCGGGGCCCAGCAACGGTACGGCGTGATCCCCGACCTGACCACTCTGGCCAAGATCGTGGCCGGCGGGCTGCCGGGCGGCGCCGTGGCGGGCAAGGCCGCGATCATGGACGTGCAGGTCTTCAAGGGCGTGCTCGAGCAGGACCGCTTCCACCGCGTCCTGCAGCAGGGCACCTTCAACGCCAACCCGCTCTCCGCCGCCGCTGGCACGGCGATGCTGCGCGTCGTGGCTGAAGGCCAGGCCACGGCCCAGGCCGAGCGCCTGGGCGAGCAGCTCCGCGCCGAGCTCAACGCCGTCCTCAAGCGTCGCGGCGTGGCCGGGCTGGCCTACGGCGAGGCCTCGGTCTTCCAGATCCTGCTGGGCGAGGGGATCGAGGAGGCGGTGCGCCGCTGCGACGTGGAGCGTCTGATGGGCGGCCGGGGCGCGGTGAACACCCTGCGCAAAGCCCTGCTGCTGGAGGGGGTCGACCTCATGCGCTCCGGCGGCTTCACCTCCACCGCCCACGGCGACGCCGAGCTCAGTCGAACGGTGAGCGCCTTCGACCGGGCGCTGGCGCGGGTGCAGGCAGAGGGATTGGCGTAGCCCGGATTCCCCGTAGGGTGTTGTGTGGGGGGGGGGGGGGGAGACACCCGGTGTAGTGGGCGAGGG
>JACQUR010000129.1 GCA_016210245.1 Chloroflexota bacterium | reverse complement strand
CGGACATGGGCGTGGCGGAGGTGCGGGCACACTGCCCATTGGACCGCGCCGGCCAGGCGCTGCTGCGAGCGGCGGTGCAGCAGTTGCACCTCTCGGCCCGGGCGTACCACCGCGTGCTGAAGGTAGCCCGCACCATCGCCGACCTGGCCGGCAGCGAACCCATCCAGCCCAGCCACGTGGCCGAGGCCATCCAGTACCAGCGGCGGGGAGAGGCGTGAGGTGGGACATTCTCGGCCGCGTTCACTCTACAAACGCACCTCACGCCCGCCTGCCCACAGCTGGGTGCTGCAGCCGAGCACGCGCGCCTCACGCTGGCTGTCGGGCTGGCCGCTCTCGTGACACGAGCTCAAACGCGAGGAAGCCGGCAGTTCTCGTGGCCGTCGGGCCGCTGCTGGTTTGCGAGGTTCGGCGGCACGTCGTGCAGGCCGTGAGGATGGCTTGCTGGTGGCGAGCACACCGCGCCGCTACCCGGCGATCCTCACGACGGCCTCATCTCATCGAGCTCCTCGTCGACCACCACCTTGAGAGCCGGAAGGTGCGCCTCGATGATCTCCCAAACGAGGTCGAGGCGTAGCTCGAGGTAACCGTGAGCGGCGATATTCCGGAACCCGTGGACGGCACGCCACCGGATTTCCGGGTGTTGGTCCCTGAGCGCTTGAGAAAGCTTGTTGGTCGCCTCCGCCAGGGTTTGCAGACGCCAAAGGACTGCATCCTGGACATCGAGGTCTTGGAGGAAGACCTCACGGCCCGCTTGCGTGCGCGCTTGGATCAGCGCGATCGCGTCGCGAATGTACGTGAGATAGCGTCGGTTTCCTTCGTTGCTCACAGGGGCACGGCCTGTGCGCGGATCTGTTCGCCAATCGCCGACGGGTGCCGGATCTCGACGACGTCCACCTCGCAGGCGAGCATCTCCTCGAGATCAAGGATCAACTCGCTCAGGTCGAGCACGGTACGGCCCGGTTCCATCTCGACCAGGAAGTCAATATCGCTGTCCGGTCTGGCCTCGCCGCGCGCGACCGAGCCGAAAACGCGGATGTTGTATGCACCCCGAAGCGCCGCGGCACGTTCGATGTCGCGGCGCCGGGCCCGCAGGTCCTGAAGGGTCATCGTGCCTCTGGTTGTCATGCTGGTCTTCCTCGTCTGCCCTGACCACCACCGAGAATCGTATCAAGATCTGCTCTGGGCATGCCAGGCGGGAACCTCAGGGCTCGGTATCCGTCGGCTCTGTGCCTGACGGCTGCACTTGATCGGGCCCCAGCCTTATGGCCCAGCTTTCAGGTGAATCTGGGTGATCTATGTCGGGTGTTGGCGAACGCATGGGTGCCCCTGCACGGTGGGTACTGTTCCATAGCCCCCGGCCTGCCACGCGGTGGGGCAGGCACAGGGGCCTGCCCCTACCCCTTCCGCTCTCTCACCGCAGAGAGGCTGGGGCGGGGGCCAGTGGGAGTGCAGATGTGGGAGTGCAGATGTGAGAGTGCAGAGTGCAGAGTGCTTCAATCTGCACTCTGCACTCTCAAATCTGCACTCCCGGGTTGCTGAGTTCCACCAGCAGCGAGGCAATGCCTGGCGGGGGCAGCACGTGGTCCACCACGCCCATGTGGACTGCCACTCCCGGCATGCCAAAGACCACCGAGCTGGCCTCGTCCTGGGCGATGGTGACGCCCCCGGCGCGTCGCAACTCCCCCAGCCCGGCTGCGCCGTCATCACCCATGCCGCTGAGCAGGACACCGATGGCACGGCTGCCATACGCGCGGGCGACCGACTGAAACAGGGCCGTGGCCGACGGCCGGTGCCCCGAGATGGGCGGATCGTCTCCGAGCGCCAGCGTCTGGCCGCGCACAAGCAGGTGCCGGCCCGTTGGAGCGACGTAGATGCCCGGACGGTCCAGGCGCAGCCCGGGGGCGGCGAGGCGGACCGGCAGGGCACACTGCGGCTCGAGCCACTCGACCAGGCCGGCGACGAAGCCAGGTGCGATGTGCTGGACGACCAGAACTGGCAGCGAGAACGTCGCGGGCAAGTGGGTCAGGATCTCCTGCAGCGCCTGCGGGCCGCCCGCCGAAGCGCCGATGGCTACCACCTCCCGGCGGGAGTGGCCGCGGAGGTCGACGGCCCCGAAGGGAGCCACGCTACAGTGCCCCGCTCCGCACGAGCCAGCTTCGGACGCGCGAGCGCAAGACCGTGCGGGTGAAGGGCTTGGTAACGTAGTCCGAGGCGCCCTGCTCGAATCCCAGACTGATGTGTTTCGGGTCGTCCAGGGAGGTAAGCATGATGATCGGCAGGTGGCTGGTGCCTGGCTCCTGCCGCAGCCGGGCGCAGACCTCGAAGCCGGTCGCCTTTGGCATGTCGACGTCCAGGATGGCCAGGTCTGGCCGCTGGGAGAGCGCCAGGACGATGGCCTGCTCGCCGTCCCGGGCGATCAGCAGCTCGTAGCCGTCCTCGCGCAAGGTGTCCTGGACCATCCGAGACATCAGGCTATCATCCTCGGCGATCAGCACGCGCAGTGGCCGCTCCGCTGGCTCGGCCGCTCCCGCCACCAGGCGCAACTCCCGGCCCTCGGACGCGGCAAACACCTCCGGCGGTGTCGGCACGCGCCCCAGCAACTCCCTGGTGCGCTCCACGTGGCGCCCGATCAGCTCGTCGGTATGCATGGGGTCGTGGTGGAAGAGCGCCAGGCGCTTGACCCCCGCCGCGGCGGCGATGCTGGCGGCGTAGCGAGCCGTGCCGTGTCCCCAGCCGACCTTGGAGGGGTACTCGTCGTCGGTGTACTGCGCATCGTGGATGGCCAGGTCGGCACCCTGGGCAAAGGCGATCAGCCCGCGATCGCCCGAGTGGAGCACCTCGCCGCCAGGCTGCAACGGCAGACGGGTGTACGGCTCGTGGTCAGTGATGTAAGCCACGCTCGACCCATCGGCGGTGATCCGATAGCCGACGCACAGCGTGGTGTGATTCAGGTACCGGGGTTGGACCAGCGCGTCGCCCACCTGGAAGGCCGCCTCGCTGACCTCCTGGTAGCTCATCTGGGCGCGCAGTTGGTCCAGGCCAACGGGGAAGTAGCTGTAGTCCATCTGCCCCGCCAGCAGCTCGCGCACCTGCTTGTTCGTGCCCCGCGCGGCGTAGAATGTGATGGTGTTGTCGTCCTGTTACACCGGCGGGAAGTAGGGGAGGCCCTGGATGTGGTCCCAGTGGGTATGGGTCAAGAGGACGCTGAGCTGGAGTGGCGAAGTGAGGGTCCTGCACAGGTGCAGTCCCAACTCCCGTGCGCCAGTGCCGCAGTCGAGGATGATCTGCGTCCCGCTCGCGGTGACTACCTGGACGCAGGACGTGTTGCCGCCGTAACGAACGGTTCCAGGTCCAGGGACGGGGATGGACCCACGCGTCCCCCAGAAGCGAACTAGCACTGCTCCTCCACATCCAGGCCAGGGTCCAGGGCAAGGCTCCGTCTGGCCCCGGGACTTTCGACTTTCGACTTCGCCAGGCAGCGCCAGTCTACAACAGGCGCGGCGTCAGATAAAAGGACGTGCCGTCCCCTGATCCTCGTCCCTCAAGGGGGAGGCTGCCGCCCTGAAGGGCGGGCCTGAGGTCTGAGGCCCGCCCTTCAGGGCGGCAGCCTCCCCCCGAAGGACGCTGGCCTCCTCCACCCACCAGGGCGTCTGGCTCACCCAGCGGACGAGCTCGTCCGCCGCGAGCGGGTGGCTCAGGTAGTAGCCCTGCGCGCCATCGCACCCGAGGGCCGCCAGCAGGTCCCAGGCCGTCTGGTTCTCCACCCCTTCGGCCACCACCTCGAGCCCCAGGCTGTGGCCCAGCTCGATCGTCGCCCGCACGATCGCCGCGTCGCTCTCATTCGTCGCCATGCTGCGGACGAAGGATTGGTCGATCTTGAGCTCGTCCACCGGCAACCGCTTGAGGTAGCCGAGCGAGGAGTAGCCCGTGCCGAAGTCGTCCACCGCGATGCGCACTCCCATCTCGCGCAGCCGGGTGAGCACCTGCATGGCACGCTCGGGGTCGGCCATCGCCGCGTTCTCGGTGATCTCCACGCCCAGGCACCTGGGCGGCACGTCCCACCGCTCCAGCAGAGCGGCGACGGCGCCGGGCAGGCGTGGGTCCTGCAGGTTGCGCGCGGAGAGGTTGACGGCCACCGGCAGTTCCACGCCTGCCTGCCGCCAGCTCTGGCACTGGCGCAGCGCCGCCTGGAGCACCCAGTGGCTCAACGGGTGGATCAAGCCGGTCTGCTCGGCCAGCGAGATGAACCGGTCCGGTGCCAGCAGGCCGTGCTGCGGGTGTTGCCAGCGCACCAGCGCCTCCACTCCCAGGATCCGGCCGCTCTTGAAGTGGACCTTGGGCTGGTAGTGGAGCCGCAGCGCATCCTGCTCGATGGCCTGGCGCAACTCGCCCACCAGGGCCAGGCGGCCAGGGCTATGCTGGTCCTGCTCGAGCGCGTAGAGGGCGTAGCCGCTGCCGGTGCGCTTGGCCACGTACATGGCGATGTCCGCCCGCCGCAAGAGCGTCTCGGCATCCTGGCCGTGCTCCGGGTAGAGGGCAATGCCGATGCTCGCCCCGACGTCGAGGCTCTGTCCTTCGACCGCGAAGGGCTGCTCCAGGGCATGGAGCAGCTTGCTCGCGGCCACGGTGGCGCTCGCCATGTTGCCCGCCGTCGGCAGGATCACCGCGAACTCGTCGCCGCCCAGGCGGGCCACGGTGTCCGAGGTCCGCAGGGTTCCTTGCAGGCGCTGCCCCACCTGCTGCAGCACCACGTCGCCGGCGTGGTGCCCCAGGGTGTCGTTGACCTCCTTGAAGCGGTCCAGGTCCATCACCAGCAGGGCCAGCGAGGTGCTGTGGCGGCGAGCGGCGAGGACCGCCTGGTGCAGGCGGTCGTGCAGGAGGACGCGGTTGGGGAGCCCGGTCAGGGCGTCGTGCAGAGCCTGGTGGGCCAGCATCTCCTCTGCCCGCTTGCGCTCGGTGAGGTCGTGGATCACGGCCGTGACCAGGACGCCGTCCTCGGTTTCCAGGCGGCTGAGGGTGAGCTCGATGGGAAACTCGCTCCCATCCTTGCGCTGGCCAACCAGCTCGCGGCCACGGCCTATCTGGCGCGCGCTGGGAGCAGCGGCGTAGGCGGTGCGATGGCCCACATGCGCAGCCCGCAGGCGCTCGGGCAGCAGCGCCTCGATCGGCTGGCCGAGCAGTTCCTGCCGCTGGTAGCCGAAGAGCTGCTCCGCCTGGGCGTTGGCCAGCACGATCCGACCGTCGTGGGCGACGGTCACGATGGCGTCCGGGGCGGACTCCACCAGCCCGCGGAACATCGCCTCGGCCTTCTTCCGGGCGGTGATGTCGATGAAGCTGGAGACCACCTGCACCGGCTCCCCGCCCGCGCCCAGCACGGGCACGCAGTCCACCTGGAACCAGCGCTGCTCGCCATCCAGCCGCGTGATGCTGAGCGTGGCCTTGCGGACCGGGCGTCGCGTCCGGAAGGCCACGCTCGATGGGCGCTCCGCCACCGGCAGGTCCGAGTCATCCTCGCACGCCACCTGCCACGGAGAGTCGGCCACGCCACGCCCGCGCATCCGGTCGAAGGTCTGGCCGAGCATCTCCTCAGCAGCCCTGTTGGCGTGAACGATCTCGCCTGCGGCGTCGCGCATCAGGACGCCACAGGCCACGGCCTCGTAGAGCGTGCGCAGGCGCGTCTCGGAGGCCGCCAGTTCCGCCGCCCGGTCGCCGAGCGCGGCGCGGGCACGGGCGCTCTCGATCACCGCCGCCGCGTAGCTGGCCAGCGCCTCGGCCAGGCGCACCTGCTCGGCTGGCGGAGTGACGTCCGTCCGCCAGCCCAGCACCAGCGTCCCCAGCGCCCCGTCGCGGCTGAACAGCGGGGTGGCCAGGACAGTGCGGGCGCCCTCCCGCTCGAGCAATGGGAAAGCGGCCAGGGGATAGTCGGGGTTCTTCCCCAGACGCTCGGCGATGACCGTCCCGCCGGCGGCCAGCGCGCGGTGCGCCGGGCCGTTGCTGCCCGGCCGCAGGCGGGTGTCCCAGAGGTCGGAGCAGTTGCCCCACACGCCCTGCCAGGAAGCCGTGCCGTCGGTCTCCAGCAGCATGGCGGCCGCGAAGTCGGCGCCGACGAGACGGCAGGCGTGCTGGCAGATGAGGCCGACCGCTCGCTCGGCGTCGGGCTCGGTGGCAGCCTGCCGCGCCAGCTCCTGCAGCGCCTCGGCCTTGGCCGCCTGCTGCCCGAGCCGCTCGCGCTCGGCTTGCTGGCGGCGGATGGCTTCCGCGGCGCGGCGCAGCACGGCCGCCAGCACCAGCAGCAAGAGGAGGAACCCGCCGGCCACCAGGGGGCGCACGGGCCGCAGCGGCGCCAGGTCCTGGTAGATCTCGTAGGCGCCTACCACCCGCCCCTCCAGGACCAGGGGCACGTACACCTCCAGGGCACCCTCGTACCGCTCCCGGAGATCGGCGTTCTCGTCCGAGTCCAGGGAGGAGAGCTGGGCAGCGACGGACCCGGCCAGCGCGTGCGCCAGAGGAGACCCGGCCGAGGGCAGATGGACCTGCCCGCGCTTGCTGGCCAGGTCGGAGAAGAGGACCGTGCCATCGCGGGCAAAGATGTGCAGCCGGATGATGCCGGAGTTGCGCTGCTGGACCAGCACCAGCAGCGGCGCCAGGCGCGCCTCCAGGTCATCCAGCTTGTCCGGCGGGTAGGGCGGCTCGAAGTCCGCGGCCGTCACGTGGCGGCCCACGATGCCCAACTGGGCCTGGTCGACGGCGCGCGCCGCCATCTGGTCGAGCAGCAGGTCGGTCAGGCGGCTGTCGATGTACCAGGCCAGGCCGACCGCCACCAGCACCCCCAGGGCCCCACCGACGAGGGTGAAGCGAGCGGCGAGGCTCAGCCGGCGCAGTTGGTCGATCAGCGGGCTCACTACCATCACAGCAGTCGCTCGGCGACTCGTAGCGCTAACTATACCAGCAGGGGCAAACTCCCCCAAGAGAGGGATGGTCAGCGCTGCCGCGCGCCTTTAGACTATAGGTGTGCAACTCCATCGCTGGGTGAGTCCCCGTGTGCGCCGCCTCGCCCCGGCCTCGCTGCGGACGCGGCTGGCCCTGGCGCTCGCCGCCAGCGCCGCCCTACCCCTGGCCGTGGCCATCGCCGTGGGCAGCGTCCAGGGGGAGCGACTGGCGACCGCGCAGGCGCTGGCGCAGCAGCAGGCCCTGCCCGCCGCCTACGCCTCGCGCGAGCTCATCTTCGGGCTGCTGCTGCTGTCGATTGGCCTGGCGACGGTCGTCGGAGCCAGGGTCGCGCGCTGGTTGGTGGCGCCGCTGGGCGGCCTGGCTCGGGCGGCGGAGGCGCTGGCGGCGGGCGACGACGGGGCGCCGCTGCCGCGCAGCAGCGTTCCGGAGGTGGCGCACCTGGCGGCGGCCTTCGGCCAGATGCGCGACCATCTGGCCGCACGCACGGCCGAGCACGAGCGAGCGGAGGCGGCGCTGCGGGAGAGCGAGCAGCGCTATCGGCGGATCGTCGAGACCGCACAGGAGGGCATCTGGGTGCTCGACGCCGAGAGCAAGACGACGTTTGTCAATCGCAGGATGGCCGAGATGCTCGGCTACACCGTGGCCGAGATGCTCGGCGCGCCGTTGTCCGCCTTCATGGACGAGGAAGGCCGGGCGATGGCCGCTGCGAGCCTGGAGCGTGGCTCCCAGGGCATGACCCAGCAGCACGATCTCAAGTTTCGGTCCAGGGACGGCAGCGACCTCTGGGCGATCGTGACCACGAATCCGTTGCTCGATGCCGAGTGGCGCTACGCCGGCCTACTGGCCATGGTGGCCGACGTGACCGACCGCAAGCGGGCCGAGGAGGAGCAAGCCCGGTTCATCCGCGAGCAGGCCGCCCGGGCCGAGGCCGAGGCGCTGGCCGAAACGATGCGGGAAACCAACTACCGACTGCTGATGGCCAGCGCGCGGGCGCAGGCGCTCGCGGAAGCAGCCCGGGCTGCCGAGGCCCTGTTGGACGGGCAGAAGCGGGTGCTGGAGTTGGTGGCCCAGGGCGCGCCGCTCTCCACGGTGCTGGAAACCCTGGTCGGCGTGGTCGAGGCCCGGTCGAGCGATGGCCTGGTGGCCTCCATCCTCCTGCTCGACCAGGATGGCATCCACCTGCGGCCCGGGGCAGCGCCCAGCTTGCCGCAGAGCTTCCTCCAGGCGACCGATGGCCTGGCGATCGGCCCTGGCGTCGGCTCCTGTGGCACGGCGGCCTATCGGCGGGAGGCGGTCGTCGTGTCCGACATCGCCAGCGACCCGAAGTGGGCCGAGGGCCGCGAGCTAGCGCTGCAGCACGGCCTCCGCGCGTGCTGGTCGACGCCCATCTTCTCCTCGAGCGGCTACGTGCTGGGTACCTTTGCCCTGTACTACCGCGAGCCGCGTGGCCCGAGCGCGCGCGACCGCGAGCTGGTCGACGTAGCCACGCACCTGGCCGGCATCGCTATCGAGCGCCACCAGGCCGCGGAGGTGTTGAAGCACCAGGCCCTCCACGACGCCCTGACTGGCCTGCCCAACCGCACCTTGCTCTACGATCGCCTGCACCAGGCGCTCCTGGTTGCGCAACGGGAGCACGCGTCTCTGGCCGTACTGGTGATGGACCTGGACCGCTTCAAGGAGGTCAACGACACCCTGGGGCACCACGCCGGCGACGCGGTGCTGCAGCAGGTGGGACAGCACCTGCGAGCCGCCTTGCGGGCTTCCGATACCATCGCCCGCCTGGGAGGGGACGAGTTCGCCGTGCTGCTACCCCAGACGGACGAGGCAGGCGCCGTCGTAGCCGCGCGCAAGCTGCTGCAGGCGCTGGAGGAGCCCTGTTCGGTTGAGGAGCAGCGCCTGCAGCTCGGGGCCAGCATCGGCATCGCTCTCTATCCAGAGCACGGCCAGGAGTCCGACTTGCTGCTGCGCCACGCCGACGCGGCGATGTACGCAGCCAAGCGCGCAGGCGGCGGCTACACGGTGTACGCTCCCACCGGCGGCGACGCGGATGGCTAACCTGGAACCAAGGTGAAAGCCTCATGGTTTCGCTCGTGAGGAGACGTTCACCACGGAGACACGGAGACACGGAGCTTTTTCTTAAGAAGGCACCGTGTCTCCGTGTCTCCGTGGTACACGTCTCCTCACGAGCGATAACCACCCTACGTCAGCATTGCTCCCTTCCGCTGAAACACCAGCGCGCCGCCGACGACGGTGGCGTCGACCTGGATGCGATCCAGTTCCTCGGGCGGGACCGCGAAGGGGTCCTCCGAGACAACGACCAGGTCGGCCAGCTTGCCCGGCTCCAGCGAGCCCTTCAGGTGCTCCTCGAAGCCGCCGTGTGCGGCGCCGGTGGTCTGGAGCCGCAGCGCCTCGCGCACGGTGATCGCCTCGCGCGGGTCGAGCACGTTGCCGTTGCGGGTACGGCGGGCGACCGCGCACTTGAGGCCGAGGAAGGGGTTGGGCGAGACCATCGGGAAGTCGCTGCTGCCCATCACCCGCAGCCCGAGGTCGAGCATGGTCCGCAGCGGCATGACGTGGGGCAGGTAGTCCTCGCCCCAGACGTGGATCCAGGCGTCGCCGAAGTCGACGAACGACGGCTGGGTCGAGGCAATGATCCCGAGGCGAGCCATGCGCTCGAGCTGCCCGGCCGGGGCGGGCAGGTAGGCGTGCTCGATCCGGTGGCGGTGGCCCGCACGGGGCTCGGCTGCCAGCGCCTGCTCGAGCGCCTGGAGCGCCATGTCCACTGCTTTGGGCCCGATGGCGTGGATGGCTACCCGCAGCCCGGCGCGGTGGCACAGCCCCACCTTCTCGTCCAGCTCGTCCTGCGGAATGCGCACCAGGCCACAGTTGTCCGGCTCGCCCGGGTAGGGCTCGTAGACCGCCGCGTTGCGGCTGATGCACGCCCCGTCCACGCTCATCTTGATCCCGCCGAACCTGAGCCACTGGTCGCCAAAGCCCTGCAGCAGGCCCACGGCCGCCACGTGCTCCAGCGGGATCATCGCCTCGATGCCGCGGAGCAGCACCTGGACGCGGACGCCCAGCCCACCAGCCTGGCGGAGCTGCTGGTAGGCGCGGAACTCGAGCGGGTCGTTCACGATGTCGTGGATGCTGGTAATGCCGTTGGCGTGCAGGAACTGGATGGCCAGGCGCAGCGCCTGCCCGCGCTGCTCCAGGTCGTAGCGGGGCAGGACGTTGTCCGGCCGCCCTACGTCCAGGCGCAGCTTGCCGCGCTCGCGCAGGACGCCCGTGGGCTCACCCGTCTCGTCGCGCTCGATCCTGCCGCCGGGCGGGTCCGGGGTGTCGCGGGTGATGCCGGCCAGGTGGAGGGCCAGGCTGTTGGCCGACACCTGGTGCCGGCCGACCCCCTGGATGAAGGTCGGGTGGTCGGGCGCAACCTCGTCGATCTCCCAGCAGGTGGGGAAGCGCTGTTCGGCTACGTAGTGCTCCTCGAAGCCGTCGCCCCGGAGCCAGGTGCCGGGCGGCAGCGCCAGGGCGCGCTTGCGCACCACCTCCAGCGCCTCGCCCAGCGTGCGGGGCCGCAGTTGCATCCAGTCGATCAGGAAGGCGCGCTGGAGGGCTGCGCTCTGGAAGTGGGTGTGGCCGTCGATGAAGCCGGGCAGGACCGTGCGTCCGCTGGCGTCCACGCGCACCGTCTGTCCGTCGGCCAGGGCGGCGATCTCGTCGTCCGTCCCCAGGCCGACGATGCGGCCGCCCTTCGCGGCCAGCGCCCGGGCAACCGAGTCGGCCGCGTCCAGCGTTCGAATCAAGGCATTGGTGACGATCAGATCAGGGGCAAGGCGCTGTACTGGCATGGCGTTCCTCCAGTGGTCAGTGGTCAGTGGTCGGTGGCCAGTGGTCAGTGGCGAGTGGTAAGTGGCGAGTGGTAAGTGGTCAGCCGACTACTGGCCACTGGCCACTGACCACTGACCACTCGTACGCGCACGCGGCGTCCAGGACACGCTGGTCGGCGAACCAGGGACCGATGAGCTGCAGCCCGAGCGGCAGCCCGGCCGGGTCGGCGCCGCAGGGGGTCGAGCAAGCGGGCAGGCCGAGCATGCTGGGCAGGCGGAGCAGGTTCGACTGGTTGGAGCTCGGGCGGTAGGTCTGGTCGCCGTTGCCTCGTGGCCCATCGGCGATCGGAGGCGCGGCGCGGTTGGTGGTGGGCGCGGCGATGAGGTCCACCTGCTCGAACGCCCGACGCAGCGCCTGGCGGATGCGGTGGCGGGCGCGCTGGACGGTGAGGTATTCGGTGGCGGTGATGGCCAGGCCCGCGGCCAGGCGCCGCCGCACCTCGGCCACGTACTCGTCGGCCCGCTCGCGCAGCCAGCGCAGGTTGTTGCCCGCCGCCTCGGCCGAGCTGGTCATGAGCGAGGTCATGGCCACGTAGCGCAGCTCGGGCAGCTCGAGGTCGCGCACCTCGGCCCCCAGGCCGGCCAGCACCGCCAGCGCAGCCTCGAAGGCGCCCCGCACCGAAAGATCGACGCCCGAGTCCTCCAGGAACGCCCGCACCACCCCCACTCGGAGCCCGCGCGCTCGGGGCTCCAGCCGAGCGGCGTAGGTCGGCTCGCCCTGGTACACGCTGGCCGGGTCGCGCGGATCGTAGCCTGCCGCCGCGTCCAGCCCCAGGGCGGCGTCCTCCACGGAGCGGGCGAAGACGCCCACGTGGTCCATGCTCCAGGCGCCCCGGAACGACCCGTAGCGGCTGATGAGCCCGAAGGTGGGCTTGAAGCCGAAGATGCCGCAGTAGGCGGCCGGCCGTCGGACCGACGAGCCGGTCTCGGTGCCGTAGGACAGCGGCCCGATGCCCACGGCCACCGCGGCCGCCGAGCCCCCACTCGACCCGCCCGCGATGCGCTCCTCATGCCAGGGATTGTGGACCGGTCCGAAGTGGGAGAGGGTGGAGGTGCCGCCGTGGCCGAACTCGTCCTGGTTGGTCTTGCCCACGAGCACCGCGCCCGCGGCCTGCAAGCGCTCGACCAGCGCCGCGTCCGTCTCGGGAACCCAGTCGGCCAGGAGCTTCGAGCCGCCCGTGGTGCGCACGCCGGCGGTGCAGAACATGTCCTTGATCGTCAGCGGGACGCCGTGGAGGGGACCCCGCTGCTGGCCGCGCGCCAGCTCCGCGTCGGCCTGCCTGGCCGCGGCCCGCGCCTGCTCGGGCAGGACGGTGATGAAGGCGTTGAGCCGTGGCTCCAGCCGCTCCAGGCGTGCCAGGACCGCCTCGACCGCGTCCAGTGAGGAGATGGTGCGGGCGGCGATCAGCCGGGAGAGATCGACCAGGCCGAGGGCGCACAGGTCAGCTCCCCGGTTTTGGATTTTGGATTTTGGATTTTGGATTTCGGCTTCGGGGGGTGCTGGCGCGGGCTCGGGCGTTGGGGGCGGGACGGGAAGGTCGAGCCAGGAGACGTCCTCGGCGAACGGTTCGAGGACCGCCAGCACCTGGTCGTAGGCTTCGATCTCGGCGACGATCGAGTCGAGGTCGGCCTCGGAAAGCTGCACTCCTTCCAGGAGCGCCAGTCTGGATGCGAGCCGTTCGGCAGCCACGTTCGTGCCTCCTCCTCATTCCCAGATCCGTGGGGTCGAGCCTGGTGCATTGTATACTACGTCGAACAGGTCAGGGATTAGAAAGCGAATGCGAGCGTCCAGGGTCTCCGAACCTCCAGCAAGCATGGCGAAGCGTGCGGTTGGCCGCCCCCTCCTTCGATGGCTTCCGTTCGCCCTGGTGCTGCCGGCACTGGCAGTTGTCGCGCTCTCCTGGCTGCTCGCTCACCCGCAGCAGAACCTCGAGCTCCGGGCGCCGCTCGAGCACTCCACGATCGTCAGCAACGTGTCGGCGCTGGCGCTCGCCGTGGCGGTCGTGCTGGCGCGCACGGCGCTGCAGACCGGGCAGGGCGGGATGTTCTTGCTGGCCCTGGGATTCATGAGCATGGCCGGGCTCTTTGCCGTGCATGCCATCGTGACGCCGGGGGTGCTGCTGAAGGATCAGGCCGAACAGTACGGAAGGCTGACCGGCCTCTCGGCGTACCTGAGTCTGTTCGTACCCGCGCTCTTCTTTAGCGCGCGCTACGCGCGGCTTCCCGCCGGCTTCGCGCAGCGCCTCCCGCTCCATCCCAGCACTGTCTTCGTCGCCGTGGCCGGCGCGCTGCTCGGCTATGCCGTCATCGGCATCTGGATGCCAGCGCTCCTCGCCGGCCTCCCGCTGAGCAGCCCACCGGTTTCCTACGGCCTCGCGATCGCCACCGTGCTCCTCCTGGGCTTCGCCACCTGGCGCCAGACGCTCGCCTCTGCGGCGGCGCGTCTTCCGACGCACACGGCGCTGGTCGTCGCCTTCCTGCTGCTGGCGGGAGCGCAGGCGGCCATGACGCTCGCCCCGCTCTGGACGCTCGCCTGGTGGGAATACCACGGGCTGATGCTGGCCGCGGTCGTGCTCGCCCTGGGGGCAACCTTCGTCGAGCTGGACCGGCGGCGTGGCCTGGAGCGGTTCCTCCCAGCGACCGTGGTCGAGCGCGTCCTCTCTGGAGACCCACTCCGACTGGCGGGCGAGCGGCGCGTCGTGACCGTCCTCTTCGCCGACCTGCGCGACATGACCCCGCTGGCCGAGATGCTACCGGCAGAAGCGGTGGTCGAGCTGCTGAACGCGTACCTGGGCGCGCTGGCTCGGTGCGTGCTGACGCACGGGGGCATGCTGGACAAGTTCCTGGGCGATGGCCTCATGGCCGTCTTCGGCGTGCTCGACGACCCCTCCGATGGCGCGGTGCCGGCCGCCCGCGCGGTGCTGCACATGCGGAAGGCGATGCAGACCCTGAACAACGAGCGGACCGCTCGCGCACAGCCGCCCATCAAGTTCGGTGTGGGCATGCACACGGGGGTCGTCGTGCTGGGGTCGGTGGGGCTGCCCGAGCGCTCCGACTACACGGCCATTGGCGATGTGGTGAACACCGCGGCCAGGCTCGAGGGCGTGTGCAAGCGGTTCGACGTCGATTGCGTGCTGACTGGCGAGACCTCGGCGCGGCTCGCCCGCACGGAGTTCGCGCTCCGGGCGCTGGGGGACATCCGGGTGCGCGGCAAGACCGCGTCGATCGCGGCCTTCACGCTCGCCTGAGTGAGGTTGGAGGTTGGAGGTTGGAGGCGTCCTCCTTCAACCTCCAACCTCCAACTGGACGGGCTAGCTCGACCAGGTAGGTATTAGCCTCTACTAAGGAATCTCATGAGCCTCCCCTTGCCAACCGCATTAGCGCAGAGTATGATTGGGCGAGAGTTGAGCAGCCCTGAGTCCATTGGGAGGAGTCTACGTGCATGTACGTGTGTCTGTGCAAGGGCCTGACCGAGGCGGACGTCCAGCGGCTGGGCCGCCTGGGGAGCACGGCGCCGGAGGTCCTGATCACCGTGCTGGGGCTGGACGAGGATGACTGCTGCGGGCGTTGCGCCCGCAATATCGACCGCCTTGTGGACCTGGCGACCGGCCAGCGGACCAGGATAGCTCCCAAGCCAGTGGCCTAGCGGCACCTCGCGCGCTCGGCGCCTCGCGCCTCGCGCCCGGTCTCGTTGCAGGTCGGCCGCCACGTTCCAGGCGCGGCGCACCTTCTAGCGCGCCGCGCCATGGAGTATGCTGGACTTAACTTCTTGAGGAGACGGCAACCGTGAAGGCGAAGCAAGGCGTCGTCGACTTTCTGAACGACATTCTGACCAACGAGTTGACCGCGATCAACCAGTACTTCGTCCAGGCCAAGATGTGCGAGAACTGGGGCTACGAGCGGCTGCACCACAAGCTGCGCGACCTGAGTACCGACGAGATGAAGGACGCGGAGCACCTGGTCGAGCACATCCTCTACCTCGAGGGCGTGCCCAACCTGCAGCGGCTGGGCACGGTGCAGGTGGGCGAGAACGTGCAGGAACATCTGCAGCTCGCCCTGGACCTGGAGCGGAACCAGGTCAGCACCCTCACTCAGGCGATCGCCCACTGCGCCAGAGTGGAGGACTTCACCACCCGCAATATCCTGGAAGAGATGGTCAGAGACGAGGAGGGGCACGTCAACTGGGTGGAAACCCAGCTCGAGGCGATCAAGCAGATCGGGCTGGAGCACTACCTGAGCGAGCAGCTCCGGGATTAGTGGCGAGTGGTCCATAGGGGCGCACGTCCGTGCGCCCCTATGGACCACTCGCCACCGAGCCCGGTTCCTCGGCGCCCAGCACTTCGGCCACGCTCTGCCAGCGCACCTGGATCTCCTGGGCCCAGTCCTGGACCTGGCTGGCGATGCGGGCCTGGTCGCCCTCCTCGATCAGCCCGAGCAGGGCGGCGTCCATGTTGACCACCTGCTGGACCACCTCGCGCACGGCCTGGTTCTGGCGCTGGTAGATCGCGTGCAGTCTGGCCAGGGTGGCCTCGTCCGGCCGAAGCGTCCCCCGCCGCGCGTCGGCGTACTCCGCCAGGCGGCGGCCCAACTCCTGGCGCCTGGCGACCAGGGTGGCCAGGCTGGGGATCAGTTCGCGGTCCAGTTGGTCCAGCAAGCTCGACAAGCCGTGGGTCAGGTAGCTTTCGGCGGGCGCGCTCGCCAGGCGGGCGGCCATCTCGCGCCGCAAGCGCAGCACGGTGTCCAGGTCGGGATCCTTCACCCGGGGCAGGGCCGGCGGCGGCCGGCGGCTCTGGCTGGCGGCCAGCAGGACGTAGCAGACCAGGGTGAGCCCCAGCAGCAGGTACCAGGCCGGAGCGTAGGCGCTCAGGGGCGGCAGCACCAGCACGGCCACGGTCGCGGCCAGCCCCAGCCCACCCACCAGCGTAGCGGGCGGGCGGAGGTAGCCAGGACGGCTGTCTGAAGCGCTACGACGGCTACCCACCAGGTTCCCCCCCACCGATTTGAGATTTGAGATTGCAGAGTGCAGATTGTTCAATCTGCACTCTACAATCTCAAATCTCAAATCCCAAATCTGCACTCTAAAAGTACTTGCCGAAGCGTTCGAGCACGTCGGCCAGGTCCTTGTCGGTCGCGCGGTTGAAGGTGCTGTTGGTCGCCTCGGCCAGCAGGCGCAGCACCTCCAGGTCGGCGTCATCGCCAAAGGCTACGGCGAAGACGTGGGCGTCGTGGCGGAGCGGCAGCACCAGCCGATTCGCCACCAGGCCGCGCTTGTCCTGCTTGTCAGTGCCCTCGAACGTGCCGACCGGGCGCTCGTCGCGGGTGGTCAGCTCCAGCAGGTCGCTCAGCCGCACCCGCCCGGAGGTGCGCACGCCATCGGTCAGCAGCACCACCCCCCGAATGGCCTGGTCGGCGCTCGGGTCCGCGTCCACCATCTCCAGCCCGGTCTTGAGCGCGTCGTAGAGCGCGGTCCCACCCGTGGCTCGCGCCCGGTCGATCACCTCGGCCAGGCGGAACTTGTTCTCGGCCAGCGTGCCGATGGGCACCTGGTCCAGGATGCGGTCCGAGAAGGTCACCAGGCCCACGCGGTTGTGGGGCGGCATGTTCTGGAGGAAGCGCCGGGCACCCTCCTTCGCCTGCTCCAGCTTCTTGCCGGCCATGGAGCCGGAGAGGTCCATCGCCAGCACGACCACGCCCGGCTTCTTCACGTCCTCCCAGGAGTCCATGATCGCCTCGGCCACGGCCGGATCGATCCGCCCCAGCAGCTTCTTCGGCTGGCGCGGGTCGATGCCGTACTGGGGGGTCAGATAGGAGCCGTAGGGCAGGTCGATTGCCGGGCGGAAGCCCCACTCCATGGCCTTCTGCTGGTTTTCGGGGCGCAGCAGGTACTGCACGAACACCTCGGCCGCCTGCTGCTGCTCGCGGCTGGTCCAGGGCACGTTCTGGAGGATGCCGCCCGGGTTGTTGTGCCAGAGGGTGCCCTCCTTGGGATAGATGGCCACCATCCGCTTCTCCAGCGGCTTCGCCTCCACCTTGCCACCGGGCGCCGACTCGGCGTTGACTTTACCCAGCCGCATCCAGGGCAACATATATTCCTCCAGCGGAGCGAAGTGGACGAAGCGCGGGCCCTGGAAGAGCTTGCTCTGGAGCTTGAGCGTCTCCGGGAAGTAGTGGTCCACCGCTCCCTGGAGGCGGCGGAGGTACTGCTGCACGTTGGGGTTGCGCACGTCCTCCGCCGTGAGCGCCTCGGCCGGCTTGCCCGCGGCCGCGACGTAGGCGGCGAACAGGGCGGTGCGAGCGGTGGAGCTGACGAAGGGATCGGTCCAGGCCAGCAGTGGCTTCTGACCCCACTCGAGCTTCGAGTTCGGGTAGCGCGCCCAGCCCTTAGGGTCGGTGGCCAGGTCGATGATGTCCGACCAGCCCAACTCCCGCCCGGGCCAGCCCATCGCCGTGGCCATCTCCTCGTACATGGCGATCACCACCGGCGTGCGGGCCAGGTCGCGGGTGTGCTCCAGGTCGAAGACCTGGACTCCGGCGACCTGGTTCACGCGCGAGAGCCAGTGGTCCACGCTGGGCGAGGCCAGGTGCGGGGCGGGGGCTTCGGACGGGAAGTCCAGGCCGTCGCGCAGCTTCTCGATCAGCAGCTCCGACATGGTGCCGGAGTTGACCGTCAGCGCCTGGACCTCGATGGCGGCGCGAGAGCCATCGGGGAACAGCTCGTGGGCGGTGTGGCGCTCCTGGTTGAAGCGCTGGATGATCTCCGGCAGGTAGTTCATCTTCTCGCTGGAGGTCCACATGACCACCGGCACGGTGGCCCCAGGCAGGAGGTTGCTGCCGAAGAGGAAGAACAGCCCAAGCCCCAGGGCGAACAGGCCCACGACCGCGGCGCGGAAGGTGCTAGTGTGCAAGAAGCCCTGGTTCATGGTGAGGCTCCGGTAGGGCGGGAGTGGGCGCGGGCATCATCATTCGGTATCATAGCCCGTCCTCATGCTGGAAGCCAGCATCGTGTCGGGGTACTGAGCGGAGAGAGCCGAGTAATTGCCAACTTATACTAACTCCGAGGCGTGGCGAGGCCCATCGACACAGAGAGAGGCTCCCGGGGGGTTTCCCCAGAAGCCTCTCTCGTGTGAGAGGAGTCGACCCTGCTCGCAGGAGTGCTCGCCCCTGGCATCAGCGAGTGCAATAGCACTGGCTGATTGCCACCACCCCTGCGCGCCTGGCGCGTACTTCCCACGCACTGGCTCCTCTTGCAGTCTGCGTGCCAGACCTCCCAGGTTCACGCCCAACAGAAGTCGTTGCCGCACACCGCCGCGCGACTCGGCTGATCGATGCTCTACAATGCTCGGAGAAGCAGCGCGAACCTGGAGGCGGCATGCTGCCCAAGTCCATCAGGCTTACGGAAGCGGAGGCTGCCGAGCTGCAGCGGTATGTCTCGCTTACTGGCGAGGTGGAGGCGACCGCGCTCAAGCGGGCAGCCCTGCGGGGTCTCAGGGAGTTCCGGCTCGAGCGGGGCATCATGGCCTACATCGAGGGCCGAAGCTCCTCGGAAGCCGCGGAGATCGCAGGCATCCCGCGCGCGGAGTTCCTTCAGGTCCTCGTCGAGAAGGGCGTGACGCTTCTCAAGGGGCCATCCACGCTGGCAGCGGAGCTAGGGTTCCTCGCGCAGCAGTTGGGTGACGAGAAACTGGCTGCTGTGGCGAGCAAGTTGGCCGAGGCACGCGACTGAGCACGCCACACCGCGGTCGGGCCCGAGCAGTGCTCGACACCTCCTTCTGGGTAGCTGCCTATCGGGCTGAGGTCGTGGCGAACTGCTTCGATCTCTTCGAGATCATCGTGCCGCTGTAACCGTCCCCGCCGTCGTCGTCACGCTGCGTGTTCGAGACATCATCAGCGACCGGGCTGCTCGCAAGAAGCTTGCGCTCATCGAGCCAATTACCGCGGCCGAGATCATCAACGATGCGCTACATGCCCTCGCGGCCCTGTGAGGCTGCCTCCGCCCACTGAAGACGATAGGCCGCCCAGGTGGCGACGATGGCTGCGTAGTCCTCGTCCTGCAGGGGCTCGTCGCACAGCGGCTGGTCGTCGGTCTTCCAGAGCAGGCGGGTGACGTACATAGAGGGAGGGGCTGCCCAGCCCGGGCTGGGCAGCCAGGTACTCGCGCAGGGCGCGGCGGCTGGGGCTGGGCCAGTTGTCGGTGTCGATCAGCCAGTTGGAGCTGGCGGCGCGGACGACGCGAGCGCGGTGGCGCATCCGCTCCAGATAGCCCTGGCCGGGG
>JACQUR010000123.1 GCA_016210245.1 Chloroflexota bacterium | reverse complement strand
GACCTAACCCCCCCGCCCCCTTCCCTACCAGGGAAGGGGGAGCCGCTCCGCCCGCTGGCCGTCTCCCCCTTCCCTGGTAGGGAAGGGGGCGGGGGGGTTAGGTCCGGCCCTCTCCCCCTCCCCAGCACCGGGAGGGCAGACCAATTAGCGCCCCGAGGCGTAGCGTGATTATACTTCATTGCGTTACGCAGAGTTGCGTAGCGCAGGCAAGCGTGCAGGGGCAGGGCGTTGGAGAATCCGTTCCGCTACGGGGAAGTAGCCACCGGGGTCTACTTCACCGATCGCTCGGTCGAGCTGGCCGAGCTACAGGCCGATATTCGCACCGGCCAGAACGTGGTCATCATCTCCCCGCGCCGCTTCGGCAAGACCTCGCTCGTCTTCCAGGCGCTCGAGCTACTGAAGCAGGAGCATGTCCTGGTCGCCTACATCGATCTGTTCCGGACACCCACGAAAGACCGCTTCGCCGATCACCTTGCCGACACGATCTACAGCGGGCTGGTCGCTCCATTTGAACGAGTCTGGCAGCGCGCGGTCGACGTGTTCCAGAAGCTGCCGATCCGGCCGAAGGTGACCGTCAACCCGGATGGTACTCCCTCTTTCGAGTTCGCGGCCGGCGAGCGCTCGCGGGACATTGAGCGGACCATTGAAGGTCTGCTGGCGCTGCCCGGGCAGATTGCCAGCGAGCGCAAGCGGCGCGTAGCGCTCGTCCTGGATGAGTTCCAGGAGGTGGTGGCGATCGATCCGCACCTTCCCGCTCTGATGCGCGCCGTCTTCCAGTTTCAGGGCGAGGTGGCGCACGTCTTCCTGGGCAGCAAGCGCCACCTCATGCAGCGGGTCTTTACGGACGAGAACGAGCCCATGTACAAGCTCGCCAAACCGTTCCCCTTGCGAGAGATTAGCGCCGAGGACTTTGCGCCCTTTATCCGGGAACGATTCGCCGCGACCGGGCAGCGGATTGCCGAGGAGGCCGTCAGGCGGGTACTGGCCACTACGGACGGACACCCGCACGACACCCAGGAGTTGTGCTACTTCACCTGGTCTCTTGCCCAGGCCGAGGGGGCCGAGGCGACGCCGGAGGTGGTCGACCGGGCGCTCGCCAGGGTCATCGAGGCGGAGGACGCGCGCTACACCACGGTGTGGGAGGGGCTGTCGCCACACCAGCGGCTTGTCCTGGCCGCCCTGGTCGTTGGTGCCGAGGCTGTCTACTCCGAGGCCTACCGACGGCGACACCGCCTTGGCGCCGCCTCAGCGGTGCAGAGATCGCTGGAGCGTCTCGTCGAGCGCGAGCTGGTCGAGTTCTCTCCCCGGACTGGCTACAGGGTACCCGATGTCTTCCTGCGGGCCTGGATCGCCCGAGTTACGGCGCCCAACGGTGGTACCGGTAGCAGGACGTGAGCTCTCTCCCGCGCGGGCAATCTGGTGCTTCGCACGGCTGCTCTGAGCGGCGCAGCGTCAGGCCAGCCAGTTCTCGATCACCAGCCCGGGGACGCGGGCGAAGTGGCGCTCGTTGCCGGTGACAAGTGTCAGCTCGGCGGAGAGCGCAATGGCTGCGATGCGCAGGTCAGGCTCTGCCAGAGGCGTGCCATCCTGCTCGAGTTGCGCCTTCAACCGCCCGAAGGTGTGGGCCGCCGACTCGTCAAACGGCAGAACGGACACTACCTCGACCACTTGCTCGATGCGCTCCAGCAGGTCATCTCTGCCCTTTCGAATGGCCCCGAACACCAGCTCCCCCAGCGTAATGGCCGAGGTGAACTGGTCGCTCGGCGGCACCGTGGCCAGGCTGCGCACGACGCGCAAGTCAGGGCGCGGGCGCAGGACCGCGGAGATGATATCGGTATCGAGCAGATAGCCCATCGCCTACCCCAGGTCTGTGGTGGGACGATCGCGCACGTGCTGGCGGGCGGCAATGACTTCGGCTATGTCCTCCTCCATGCTGGTCCAGTCGGCGAGCAGTCCCGCAAGCGCGAGCAGCCCCCCTGGGCGACGCGGAGCCGGCAGCCTCGCCCTCCCTTCTCCCTTCGCCACAGGCGACAGCAGCGCGACAGGCTTCCCTCGGCGCACCACCACAACCTGCTCGCCGCGCTCGGCAGCATCGAGAACCTGGCTCAAGTCTCGCTTGAACTGGGCCACCTGCATCCGCTTCATGGCTGCTGTCATCCCCTGGCCCTTCTGCCATACTGACACATGCACAGTATAGCGCCCCAGGGGTCAGATTGCCGCCTCGCCTGTCCTGAAGAGGCCAGAGGACTCGTGGCCGGACATGGTGGCCTTGCTTCTATGCTATACTTCTTGCGCTCCTCACCGGTTTCCTGGTCTTCGCGGTACGACCGCCAGGGTAGTTGCAGAGGCTCCGTTCGTGCTCCTCGCCATCGACATCGGCAATACCAACATCGTCCTGGGCGTCTTCAGCGGCGACCGGCTGGTGGGCCACTGGCGCCTGTCCACCGACGCCGAGAAGATGCCCGACGAGTACGCGGTCCTGGTGCGCACTCTGCTGGAGCACGAGGGCCGGCGCACGAGCGAGGTGGACGGGGTGTGCATCGCCAGCGTCGTGCCCCCCCTGACGGCCACCTTTCGCGAGCTGGCCGAGCGCTACTTCAAGCTGGTGCCGATCGTGGTCAACGCCGACCTCGAGTCCGGGGTGAAGATCGCCACGGACTTTCCGCGCGAGGTGGGCGCCGATCGCATCGCCAACGCCGCCGCGGCGCTCAAAGTACACAGCGTGCCCGCCATCGTGGTCGACTTCGGCACGGCCACCACCTTCGACGCCATCTCGTCCGAGGGCGAGCTGCTCGGCACGGCCATTGCGCCGGGCTTCCTGGCCGCCATGGAGGGGTTGTACCGCCACGCCGCCCAGCTTCACCACGTCGAGCTGCGCGCCCCCAGGACGGCCATTGGCCGCAACACCGCGGAGGCGCTGCGCTCCGGCGCGATCTACGGGTACGTTGGATTGGTAGAGGGCCTGGTCCACCGCATGCGCCTGGAGATGGGCGGCAACCCGCTGGTCATCGCCACGGGCGGGGTGGCGCCCATGGTCATCTCCGAGACGAGCGTGTTCGACGTCCACGATCCCGAGTTGACCCTGCATGGCCTGCGGCTCATCCACGGCCTCAACGTTGCCAGCGGGGCGCCGCGCCGCGCCCGCGCTCGGGTCGAGAAGGGGTGATGCCGCTCATCCCCGTGCTCCAGGACAAGCGCGTCGTCCTTGGAGTCAGCGGCAGCATCGCCGCCTACAAGGCTGTGGCGCTGGCCAGCGCGCTGACCCAGGCAGGCGCGCTGGTGGACGTAGCCATGACCCACGAGGCGACGGAGTTGGTGCGGCCGCTCAGCTTCCAGGCTATCACCCATCGCCCGGTGGCGGTGGACATGTTCCACCTGCTGGCCGAGACCGAGATCGGACACGTGAGCCTGGGGCTCAACGCCGATGCGATTGTGGTCGCGCCCGCCACTGCCCATACCCTGGCCAAGCTCGCCCTGGGCCTAGCCGACGACATGATCGCTACCACCGTCCTGGCCTCCAGGGCGCCGGTGCTCGTCGCCCCGGCCATGGACGCCAACATGTACCAGCACCCGACGGTGGCCGAGCACCTGGAGGTCCTGCGCCAGCGGGGCTGCGCCATCCTGGAGCCGGGCTACGGCCACCTGGCCTCGGGGTTGGTCGGGCGCGGCCGCCTGGCCGAGCCGGAGACCATCCTGGAGGCGGTGCGGGCGGTGCTGGGCCGCAGGGGCGACCTGGCTGGCTGGCAGGTCGTCGTGACCGCCGGCGGCACCCAGGAGCCGATCGACCCCGTGCGCTTCGTCTCCAACCGCTCGTCGGGCAAGATGGGCTTCGCCCTGGCCGAGGCGGCGCGCGACCGCGGCGCCCATGTGATCTTGATCGCGGCCAACGTGGCCCTGCCCGATCCCTACGGGGTGGAGGTGCGGCGCGTGCGGACCGCGCAGGAGATGGCCGAGCAGGTGCTGGAGGCCGTGCCCGGCGCCGATGCGCTGCTGATGGCCGCGGCGGTGGCCGACTATCGGCCCGAGCAGCCAGCGGAGCACAAGCTGAAGAAGCGGTCCGAGGAGCTGGCGCTGCGCCTGGTGCCCACTACGGACATCCTGGCCAGCACCGCCCGGGCCGGCTTCACGGCGCTGCGCGTCGGCTTCGCCGCCGAGAGCGAGCATCTGCTGGAGCACGCCCGGGCCAAGCTGGAGCAGAAAGGGCTCGACCTGATCGTGGCCAACGACGTGACCCTCCCGGGCAGCGGCTTCGGCGCCGACGACAACAAGGTGACGATCCTGGGCCGCGACGGACTGGAGCGCGACCTGCCCCTTCTGCCGAAGCTCCAGGTAGCCTACGCCGTGTTGGACCAGGTGCGGCGGCTGCGCGGGGGCGCGCCAGACGTAGGGTCCTTCGACAGGCTCAGGTCCTTCGACAGGCTCAGGATGAGCGGGGGACGCGGAGACGCGGAGACATACTCCTCGCCCCCTGACTTCGGGAGACCCACGTGATCGACAAGGACGCCGTCCAGCGGGCGGTGCAGGACCTGCTGGTAGCGATCGGTGAGGACCCCCAGCGCCAGGGGCTGCTTGGCACCCCTCGGCGGGTGGCCGAGATGTACGCCGAGATCCTGGGCGGCATGGACCAGGACCCGGAGGCCTTCCTGGAAGTGGGCTTCGACGAAGCCCACGAGGAGATGGTGGTGTTGCGCGACATCCCGTTCTACTCGATGTGTGTGCCGTCCAGGCAACTCATCGATGCCGTGGGCGGCCAGAAGCGCGCAGCGGATGTGCAACCGGGGACCTGGCTGCACACTCTGGTAGGTGGGGAGGTCGCGACCACGCAGGTGGTTGCCGTCAGCAGCCGTCCTGTCCGTGAGCTGGTGCGCGTCGGGCTGCCGGAGCGCCCCTCAATCGTCGTGACGCCGGATCATCCAATCATGACCTCAGCGGGTTGGCGGCCGGCCGCTGAGCTACAGCAAGGAAGTCTCGTCGAGTGGGTCCATCCCAGGCGCTACAACCAGCGCCGCTATCCTGTTCGCGTGGGGCACGACCTCGGCTACGTGTTGGGCGCCCTGGCTTCCGACGGGTCGATCCAGGACCGAAGGCGCCTCTGCCTGACAGTTCGGGATCGCTCGTTTGCGGAGCGGTTCGCGGCCGCATTCGGACAGGCGTTCGGCCACACACCTCAGGTGGAGCGGATCGAGGTCCCGAGCGGCTTTCTCAGTCGCAAGGTTGAAAGCTTCCGCGTGCGGGTCGTTTCGAGCCATCTGGCCAGTCTTATGTTGAGGTGGTTCGGATGCTCCGGGCCTCAGAAGGGCACGAAGGAGTTCCACCTGCCGCGGGGGGTACTTACCAGCCGCGAGATGACCCAGGGGTTCCTGGACGGGTACATCGACGGCGACGGCCATGTTCTGCCAAAGACGGGGCGGATGATCGTCTCCAGCAATCACCGATTCCTCGAAGAGCTGGGGGAGGTGGTAGGCTCCCGCCCGGCCCGCCAGCGGGATGGCATGGCACGTCTCTACGTATCGGACCGATGGCATCAGGATGGCTGGTACGGCCGGCCAGGATTCTCTCCGGCTGAGGAGACCTATGACCTGAGAGATAGCTGCTACGTGCCGGTGAGCGACGTGGAGACGGTGCGTGCCGAAGGGACGAAGCCCTACACCGTCTACACCTTTGCCTGCGCCCCGCACCCCACCTTCTGCATCTCAGGGGTTCTAACGCACAACTGTGAACATCATTTGCTCCCCTTCCATGGCCTCGCCCACGTGGCCTACATCCCCTCCGGACGTGTGGTCGGCATCAGCAAGCTGGCCCGGGTGGTGGACTGCCTGGCCCGCCGCCCGCAGCTCCAGGAGCGGCTGACCAGCCAGATCGCCGACCTGATCGACCGCAAGCTACAACCGAAGGGCGTGGCCGTCGTGATCCAGGCCGATCACCTCTGTATGACCATGCGCGGCATCAAGAAGCCCGGCAGTCGGGTCGTCACCTCCGCCACCCGCGGCGTCTTCCGCGGGAACACAGCCACGCGGATGGAGTTCCTGTCGTTGCTCGATGGCTCGAGACGTTGATTTTGGATTTTGGATTTTGGATTTTGGATTGAGACGAGGTTAGGATGGGCGAGCCGTTGACTCTGCAATCCCAAATCCAAAATCCAAAATCCAAAATCCCCCTCGCCCGGCGCACCCTCATCATGGGCGTCATCAACATGACCCCGGACTCCTTCTCCGGCGACGGGCTCAACGGGGACGCGGAGGCAGCGCTGCGCCAGGGCGAGGCGATGGTGCGGGCCGGGGCCGACCTGCTGGACGTGGGCGGCGAGAGCACCCGCCCCGGACACGCGCCCATCGACGAGGCCACCGAGCTGGCGCGGGCGCTGCCGGCGGTGGAGCGCCTGGCCCGCGCGCTGCCCGTGCCCGTCTCGATCGATACCCGCCACAGCAACGTCGCGCGCGCGGCGCTGGACGCCGGCGCCAGCCTGATCAACGACGTGTCGGCTCTCCAGGACGATCCGGCGTTGGCCGCACTGGCCGCCGAGCGCGGCTGCCCGCTGATCCTCAGCCACTGGACGCGCGGCCCCCGCGTGGCGGGCCAGAGCATCGTCGAGCGCGTCATCGCCGACCTCCAGGTCGCCACCCAGCAGGCCCTGGCGGCCGGCGTGGCCCCCGAGCAGATCGTGGTCGACCCTGGCATCGGCTTCGGCAAGGTGGCCGAGGAGAGCCTGGAGCTGCTGCGCCGCCTGGGCGAGCTGCGGCGCGCGCTGCCCTATCCCCTGCTGGTCGGGCCGTCGCGCAAGAGCTTCATCGGCAAAGTCCTGGGTCTGCCCCCCGAGGAGCGGCTGGAGGGTACCGCCGCGGCGGTGGCCGCGGCCATCCTGGGCGGGGCGGACATCGTCCGCGTCCACGACGTGCTGCCCATGGTCCGCGTGGCCCGGGTGGCGGACGCCATCGCTCGTGGCTGGGAGCCCCCGGTGTGAGCCAGGCGTGGGAGCGGGCCTATCTGGGCCTGGGCGCCAACCTGGGCGACCGGGCCGCCAACCTGGCGGCGGCGGTGGAGCGACTGGCCGCGACCCCTGGCCTGCGGGTGCTGCGCCGCTCCTCGCTCTACGAAACCGAGCCGGTCGGCCCCACGAATCAGCCCTGGTTCCTGAATGCCGTGCTGGAGGTGGAAACGACCCTCCCGCCCGAGGCGCTGCTGCGGCGAGCCAAGGCCATCGAGGCGGAGCTGG
>JACQUR010000133.1 GCA_016210245.1 Chloroflexota bacterium | reverse complement strand
GCCCAGGCCCGGGGGGTCATGGTGCAGGCGGACCGCCGTGATGGTCTGGACGTAGTTCGCCAGCGGCTCGCCCAAGCCCATGACGACGAGGATGGTGAGAGGTCGCTCGCTCAGGCCCCGGGCGAGGTCGACCTGGGCGACGATCTCCCCGGCGCTGAGCTGGCGGGCAAAGCCCATCTGCCCGGTGGCGCAGAAGACGCAGCCCATGGCGCAGCCGGCCTGGGTGGAGATGCACACCGTGCGGCGCGTGCGCGCGCCCTGCTCGCCGGGCGCATCCATGGCGACGGTCTCCACCCGCTCGCCGTCGGCGAAGCCGACGAGCAGCTTGGTGGTGAGGCCGTCACGAGAGGTGAGGGCGCGCACGACCTCGGCGGGCGGGCACTGGCGGCCCTCGGCCAACTGGCGGCGCAGATCGGCAGGCAGGTTGCTCATCCGCGCCGGGTCAGTAGTGCCCCGGGCGTGCAGCCACTGGAAGAGCTGGCGGGCGCGGTACGCTGGGTGGCCGAGCCTGGCCACCTCTGCCTCTAGCTCGGGCAGCGTGAAGTCGAACAAGGTGGTATGCATGTAGCTTTGAGTATACCAGACCCTTGCCACCGCCCCTCCAGCCCGGCTATACTGTGGCCACGAAACCCCTCCCAGGGGGGTAGGGTTTTCGCAGACTACAGCGATCGGCCTGGCCCATGAAGGCAGACAAGCGCGAGACGCTCAACCGCCTCAGCTACATCGAGGGCCATCTGCGCGGCATCCGCAAGATGGTCGAGGAGGACCAGTACTGCGTGGACGTGCTCAAGCAGTTCTACGCCGTCCAGCGCGCTCTGAACAAGCTGGAAGCGGTGATCCTGCGCGACCACCTGGCCTCCTGCGTGGTCGAGGGCATGCGCAACGGCCGCGAGGCCGAGATGATCCAGGAATTGACCGAGTTGTACGACCTGGCGAGGAAGTAACAGTCCTGAGTGCTGAGTCCTGAGTCCTGAGTAAGGACCGTGTACTCAGCACTCAGCACTCAGCACTCAGCACTTCGGGCTAGCTGCCCATGATGCGGTTCCACTCGTCGTTCCACTTGTCGCGGTTGTCGTTGATGAACTTCGCGTCGTCCTGGTACATCTGGGCCATGTCGGTCGGGGTCAGGGCCAGGACCTTGAGCTTCTCCTCCTTGGCGAACTTCTCGCTCACCGCCTTGTGGGTGGGCAGAACGCCGTTGCTGCGACCCATCAACTCCTGGGCTTCGCCGCTGAGGTTGATCTGCACCCACTTCTCGGCCATGTCCTTGTTCTTGGTGCCCTTGATCACGTCGGTCATGTTCCAGTAGACCCAGCCGCGCTTATCCTTCATCTGCGGATATACGTAGTCGAGGTCGAAGCCCTGGCTCTTCATGACCATGATCTGGGCGGTGTGGCTGATCCCGGCGTAGACCTCGCCGTTGGTGAGCCAGGTGGCCATCTCCGGCGTGGCGCCGAAGACCCGCGGCTCCATCTGCTTGAGCTTCTTGGCCGCCTCCCCTACCGCGTTCTTGTCGCCGGTCCACGTCCAGGCAAGGCCGGAGATCAACAGGGGCGCGGAGCCGAACCGCATCCCAGGATAGGCCACCCGCCCCTTGAGCTTGGGGTTGAACAGATCGTCGAAGCTCTTCGGCGCGGGCACGCCCAGTTCCTTGAACCTGGCCGGCGACCAGCCGATCACCCCGGGAATGATGGTGAAGGCTGGGCCGTAGTCCTTGGTCACGTTGGCCGCTTCGTTGAACACCTCGTTGACCGGCAGCTTGGCGTGATCGATCGGCTCGAGCAAGCCCTTGTCGATCATGATCCCCTCGGTGAGGTTGTCCAGTTGCATCACGTCGAAGGGCGGCTCGCCCCGCGTGGCGAGTAGCCTGGTCAGGTTGTCCGCCGGATTCCCGAAGACGTACTCCACCGTGGCTCCGGTCTGCTCTTCGAAAATCTTGGCGGTCGAGGTCTTGACGCCGTTGGCCCAGTCGCCGCCCCAGGTGGCCACACGGAGCGTGCGCCCGGCGAAGGGCTTGGCGCCCGCGGCGGGCTTGGCCGCCTCGGCGGGCTTGGCCGGCGCCGCGGCCGGGCTCGGCTGCGCAGCCGGGGCACAGGCTGCCGCCAGCAATGCGACGATGAGGACGCCGAGAGAAGCTGGAGAACGCCCCAGAGATGCCATGACTGACCGTCCCTCCTTGCACTTGGCCCGGATGTCGTTGGACCCGAGGCGTCAGCTTACCACACTGTCCAGGCATGTCAACAATGCGCTGGTCCAGGGGGTCTGGCCAGAGGTCGTGCGCCAGGCGCGCGAAGCGAGTCGAGCCGCGCCGATGCCGCACGAGCTGCTCATTAGACGGGAATACAGGAGTATGGCTATACTGCTAGCATGAAAACTACGATTGACATCCCCGGGGACCTCTACCGAAAAGTCAAGGCCAGGTGCGCGCTCGAAGGGCGGCCCGTGCGGGAGGTGCCCATCGAGCTGTTCCGCCAGTGGCTCGGCGAGTCGCCTGCGCCGAGCGAGGGCCGGCCGTTCGTCTCGGCGTACGACCTGATGCGGGACCTGTGCGGCGCGTTGGATTCGGGCGTCGACGACCTGGCTAGCAACCCTGCCCATATCGAGGGGCTGGGGCGTGATTCGCTTGGCGATCGTTGATTCCGGCCCGCTGGTGGCCTTTATAGATCGTCGCGAGCCGCGCCAC
Organism: Chloroflexota bacterium; assembly: GCA_016210245.1. Classification (GTDB taxonomy): domain Bacteria; phylum Chloroflexota; class UBA6077; order UBA6077; family JACQUR01; genus JACQUR01. The sequence continues at coordinate 7,851 of JACQUR010000133.1, read as the reverse complement.
GACTGAGCCAGGGCGCGATTCCAGGAGATGGAAGGACCGCGCTCAGTAGACTGTCCAGACTATGAGCCACGCGGGGCTTCCGTGTCGCTGTTCTAGCACTGGATGAGCACGTCGGTCGCCGAGCCGGGCGGCGGCTTCCGCGGCGCGAGCTGCAGGTCCGGACAGACGATCTCACACTCCTGCCGGTCGTCGTGCTCAAAGCGGATGATCAGTTCACGGCTGACCAGGCCCGTCACCTCGGCGCGATCGAAGGCGCCGTGCCTGATATGGACGGTCTGGACATTCACCCCTGCTCGGCGTGGGTCCTGGTACAGCACGAGTTGATTGCCGTCATCGAAAGTCAGCACCACCGATACAGGGACGTAGTTGACGCGATGCATCAAAGGTACGCCCGCGCAAGGGTGCCCGGGCGCATTCCCAGTTGCCTGGCTGCCGCTTCAAGCCGCTCGCAGTCCTCCGCCTCCAGGCGGAGAGTAATGGCTCTTCTCGCGCTCATGCCTCCAGTATGGCGGAGGCGATGCGCTATGCAGCTCTTTGCAGTGTGGCCGTCCTCGGTTCAGCCCCGCTCCATCACTACGTTGCCCCAGGCATCCACCCTGGCTTGCCAGCCGGGGGCGACCGCGTAGGAGGTGTCCGGGGCTTCGACGATGGCCGGGCCGGCGAGCTCGGCGCCGGGCTCCAGGGCGGCCAGGTCGAACAGGGGCGTGTCGAGGGTGTCGTCCTCGGTTGCCCAGCGGACGGGGCGGGTTTCGCGGGGCTTGGGGCGGTACGGGTGAGTGGGCGCGGCGGTGGGCAGCCAGTGGGGGATGGCTACGTGGGCGTCCAGCACCAGCGCGCGCAGCTCCACGGTCTCGGCAGCGTCGGCCGGCAGCTCCAGGCGCAGCCGGGCCAGCACCGCCTGGAGGTCGACGCCGCCATCGGCGCCCTCGGCCGGCCAGGACCGGCGGCGCTCGCCCTGGGAGGTCTGGAGCACCAGCTCCAGCCCGTACTGCACCTGGCCGGGGGCAAAGCCTTCGCCGTGTATGTCCAGCGGCGTTGGCACAGGCGAGCCGCCTGTGCCACCGGAGACCTGGCCGGGGGCGAAGCCCTCGCCGCGCATGTCCAGGGCCGCCTGGCGGCGCAGGTCGGCCAGGGCCGCCGCGACGCGGTCGGCCGCGCTGGCGGAGGCGAGCGGGACCACCAGGTTGCGCCAGTACTGGTGGCGCACGTCGACGGTGGACGAGCCGAAGGCGCTGAAGACCGAGCCGAAGGGAAAGCCGACCACGCGGCGCAGGCCGGCCAGCTCGGCGATGGCGCAGCCGTGCAGCGGGCCGCCGCCGCCGAAGGCAAACAGGGTGAACTCGGCCGGATCGCCACCATGGGCGCGCAGGCGGGCGGCGAGCTCGGCGGCCATGGTCGCGTTGATGCGCGCCCGCACGCGGGCGGCCACGGTCTGGACGGGCAGGCCGAGCGGGCGGGCCAGGCGGCGGGCGAGCACGGCCTCGGCCCGCTTGCGGTTGAGTCGCATCCGGCCGCCCAGGAAGCGCTCGGCGTCCAGGAAGCCGAGCAGCAGGTTGGCGTCGGTCACGGTCGGCTCCATGCCACCCTTGTCGTAGCACGCGGGCCCGGGGGCGGAGCCGGCGCTCTGGGGACCGACCTGGAGCTGGCCGTTCACGACGCGAGCGATGCTGCCCCCACCGGCGCCGACCGACTCGGTCTCGATCATCGGGACTGCCAGCTCGAGGCCCGCCACGCGGGGCGCGCGGGCCACGGGCGGCGCGCCGCCGTCCAGGAGGGCCACGTCCAGGCTGGTGCCGCCCATGTCGGCGGTGGCCACGCGCTGAAGGCCGAGCTGGTGTGCCAGCGCGGCGGCGCCACTGATGGCCACGGCCGGGCCGCTGCTGAGCGTCTGCACCGCCACGGTCTTGGCCACCCGCGCGCAGCCGCCGCCCGCGTGGACCACCAGCAACGGGTGCGCCAGACCCTGCTCGCGCGCCAGCTCACGGTGCAGGTAGGCGTTGAGCACCACCGTGTTGGCGCGGGCGTGGTCGTCGGCAGACGGGCTGACCTCGTGGCCAAGCTGGAGGGGGATGGAGCGCAGGTAGTGCTCGGGATAGCGCTCGCGCACAATGGCCCGCACCGCCCGCTCGTGCTCCGGATTGCGCCAGCTCCGGGCGAAGCTGACCGCGATCATCCGCGCCCCAAGGTTGACCAACTGGCGCACCGCGGCCAGCACCTCGGCAGGCTCCGGGGCCAGCACCGACTCGCCCTGCGCGTCCACCTCCTCGCGGACGCCCAGCACCATCTCCGGCGGCAGGAATAGCCGCAGCACGGCGGCCTCGCCCAGGCCGTACAGGTCGCGCTCGTGGCTCTGAGTGACCAGCAGCCCGACTTTCGGTCCGCGGCGCTGGATGAGGGTGTTGGTGCCCAGGGTAGTGGACAGTCGCACCACCAGCGTCTGGCGCAAGAACTCCCTGGCCGGCACGCCGAAGGAGGCCGCGCCCTCCTTGAGGCAGTTCAGGAAACACTCGGTGAGATCGTGGGGCGTGGTGAGCACTTTGCTCCGGCGCGCCTCGCCGCCACTGGTGAAGAAGCCATCGGTGAAGGTGCCGCCGATATCAACGTCTGCTGTGTACAATGTTCGCTCCGAGCCGAATGACGAATGATGAATGATGAATGATGAATGTACATTCATCATTCATCATTCATCACTGCAACGCTTCGATCCAGGCCACGAGCTGCTCCGCCGGCAACCGCGGTGGCACCTCCCAGGCGGTCGCCAGCAAGGGCGCACCGGCCTGGCGCCAGGCATTGGCTTGCTCGACGGGCCCCTCCAGGACTTCGAGCGGGAGCGCGTGGCCGCAGGCGCCACCCAGGGTGAGGTCGAAACCAGGGGCTGGGCCGGCGGCAGCGTGGTCCAGCAGGACGGTGGGCAGGCGGAAGTAGCTGGCCACGTTGAACAGGGGCGCCAGGGAAAGGCCGGGGGATAGCGCCTGGGGAGCCGAGCGTGGGTCTTCCGCCACCAGGAGCAGGTGGGCGCCCCGCTCGGCGTAGGCGCGGGCCAGGGTCGCGTAGAACTGGGCCAGGCCGGGCGGGGGCGCGGCGAACAGGGCGCTCAGGGTGCGCGGGCCGCTGAGCACGCCGATCGTCGCGGCCTCCCCGCGTAGCTCCTCGCTCAGGCGGCCGGTGACCTCCAGCGCCTGGGCCAGCGGGGGGCGCTCAAGGGCCGGCGTGCCGAGCAGAGCCGGGTCGGCCAGACTGCGCGGACGCGCCCAGTCGCCCTCTGCATCCCGCCCCAGGTCCGCGCCGCACGCCTCGGCCTCCACGCCAATGCGGAAGTGGGACACCAGGGCCGGCAGGTGGAACAGCCGTTGCGCGGCGTGCAGGGCGTAGGCGGACGAGGTTGCGTCCTCGGCCAGCTCCTCCCAGTCCATCTGCTCCAGCCGTCCGGCCAGGCGGTAGACCAGTGGCAGGAAGAGGAAGCCCTGCCGGCGCTGCACCAGGGAGCGCAGGTCGATCACTCGTACAACCCCCAGAACGGTTTGTCGTAGCGCTCCAGGCGCGGCTCCGGCCAGTGGCCGTAGTGTTTCAGCTTATCATCGGAGGGACGTTTGGCCAGCCATTCCTGAGCGAAGGCGGCGAAGGGCTTGCCGCGCTGCTTGCGCTCGTCGCGGGCGCGCTGGCGCTCGCGCTCGGTCGCCGCGCGGTCGACCTCCAGCGTGGTCTGGTCGTAGACCACGCGATAGACGGTGCGCGCGACGTGGTGGGAGATGGCGTCGGTGCGCAGGTCGTCCATCACCAGGTCGGGATCGCGCTCCAGCACGTCGCCGTAGCCACCGCCGGGACCAATGCTGTAGATGAACACATCGCCGGGCGCGAAGGACTCGGTTGCCTGGGATGAGGCCTCGAAGAGGTAGTCGCCCTGGATGGGCTGCTCGCGGGCCAGGTCGTACTGGGTGAGCTTGAGGCGGGGGTCGCCCTGGGCCAGCAGCTCCAGGACGTTGGTGTTGCGGATGACGAAGCGTGGGTTGGGCGGGCCGGCGTAGCCGCCGAACAGGCCCGGATTGTGGCTCACGCGGTCGGCCGAGCCCCAGGAGGTCATGAGGCAGCCTCGTCCGGGTGGGGCCATGCTGATGTCGACCATCGGCGAGCCGCCCCGGTACTTGCCGAAGCCGTGGAAGTCGCGGTCGATGCGGCGGGCCAGGGTGACCGGCGGCAGGCGCATGTCCGCCTCCTCGGCCTCGCCGATGTCGGTGACCGAGGCCCAGTAGAAGCCACAGGAGTGCTCGCCGTCCTGGTCGAAGCGGGCGCCCTGGCCAGCGGCGTTGTTGGCGCCCGGGAAGTTCGCGGCCAGGTAGCCGTAGCTGTTGATGCCCGCGTAGACGTTGACCAGCACGTTGCGCGAGAAGGTGCCCGCTACCCCGAGCTTGAACGGGCTATCGAACAGCATCTTGGAGCCGATGATCTGCAGGTTCTGCACGTTCATGGCCGCGATGCTGGTGCCCTCGCCGTGAGCCAGATCGACTGACGAGTTGGCCACCGACGGCCCCTCCACCAGCACGGTGATCGGGTCGAACAGGCCGATGTTGGGCGGCAGGCCGCGGAAGAAGTAGGTGAACAGGTAGACGCCCATGGCCGCCTTCATCAGGTGCCAGGTGCAGTGCATCGGCCCGCGCCCGTTCTCGGGCGAGGCGCCCTGGACCAGCAGGACGATCTCGTCGCCTTCCTTGATGACCGTAGTGGGCAGCCGCACCAGCCCGGGCTCGGTGCCGACGGTATCGTTGAACAGCACGCCCCGGTAGATCCCGTCGTTGACCTGGCGGATGCGCTGGCGGGCCAGGTCGCCGGTCACGGCCAGGGTCTTGCGCAGCCCGCCCACCACCTGGGCCACGCCCCGCCGTTCGACCTCGCGCGCCAGCCGATCGCGGATGCGTTTGCAGGTCGCCACCCGGGCCTTCAGGTCCGAGGCGAACACGAAGGGGTTGCGAACGGAGTTGAGCAGGAAGTCCAGCAGGTCGCGCCGCAGCTCCCAGTGCTCGCCGATGCGCAGGGCGTGGGCCTGGAGGCCCTCCTCCCAGCGACAGGTGGCCTTGGGGCTGAAGCCGCCGGGCGAGATCGAGCCGCACTCGCCCTGGTGGCCGCCCACCTCCGCCCAGCCGACCAGCTCGCCCTGGCAGAAGATCGGGGCGGTGACGAACATGTCGAAGCTGTGGACTCCCCCGCAGGTGGGGTCGTTGAAGAAGTAGACGTCGCCGTCGTGCAGGCCGACGGTGGGGTCGTCGCGGTAGTACTTGAGGATGTACTTGACCGGGGCGTAGTTGAGCAGGGTGTGAAAGTAGATGCCGGTGGCGACCACGGCCGGATCGCCCTCCGGGGTGAAGATGCTGGTGTTCATGTCCCCGGTGACGATGCCCTCGGAGATGGACAGGGCCATGTAGACCTCGCGCGCCTCTTCGACGATCGAGGTCATCTTGTGCTGGAAGACCTCCAGGTCGATCGCCGAGAGGGTGGCCATGCCCTCCAGCTCCAGGGGCGAGGGTGGCTCGATGCCCCGCACCAGCAGCTCCGGGTCGCGCCCGGGCGCTCTGCCGTAAGGGTGGCGGTCGTAGACCAGGCCGGGGAGGAGGTGGAGGCGGTCGCGGAGGGCGGGCATCAGGCCACGTCCGTTCGTCCGGCGTGGGCAGGCGCGTGCCACGAGGGCGGACCCGGGTGGTCGTCCCGTCCGGCCCGGCCTGCGCACGCGGTGGGGCAGCCACGGGGGGCTGCCCCTACGGAGAGACGGGCGTAGGGGCAGCCCCCCGTGGCTGCCCCGTCTCCCGGCGCGCGCCACAACCGGGTCCGCAACTCGATCACTCGTACAGCCCCCAGAACGGCTTCTCGTAGCGCTCCAGGCGCGGCTCCGGCCAGTGGCCGTAGTGTTTCAGCTTGTCGGCAGAGGGGCGTTTGGCCAGCCATTCCTGCGCGAAGGCGGCGAAGGGCTTGCCGCGCTGCTTGCGCTCGTCGCGGGCGCGCTGGCGCTCGCGCTCGGTCGCCGCGTGGTTCAGTTCCAGGGTGGCCTCATCGTAGACGACCCGGTACACCTCGCGGGCGACCTGGAGGGAGATCACATTGGTGCGCAGGTCGTCCAGCACCAGCTCCGGGTCGCGCTCCAGCACGTCGCCGTAGCCGCCGGCCCCGCCGACACTGAACACGAACAGGTCGCCAGGCTTGAACGAGTCGGTGGCCTGGGAGGAGGCCTCCAGCACGTACCTGCCCTGGATGGGCTGCTCGCGGGCCAGGTCGTACTGGGTGAGCTTGAGGTGAGGGTCGCTCTTCGCCAGCAGCTCCAGGACGTTGGTGTCGCGGATCACGAAGCGCGGGTTGGGCGGGCCGGCGTAGCCACCGAACAGGCCCGGGTTGTGGGTCATGCGGTCGGCGGCGCCCCAGGAGGTCAGCAGGCAGCCCCGCCCGAGCGGGGCCATGCCGATCTCGACCACGGGCGAGCCGCCCCGGTACTTACCGAAACCGTGGAAGTCCTTGTCGATGCGGCGGGCCAGGGTGACCGGCGGCATGCGCATGTCCATCTCTTCCGACTCGCCGGCGTCGGTGACCGAGGCCCAGTAGAAGCCGCAGCCGTGCTCGCCGTCCAGGTCGAAGCGCGCCCCCTGGCCGCCGGCGTTGTTCACCCCAGGGAAGTTGGCCGTCAGGTAGCCGTAGCTGTTGATACCGGCGAAGACGTTGACCAGCGGCTGGCGGGAGAAGGGCGCCGTCACCCCGAGGCGGTACGGGCTGTCGAACAGCATCTTGGAGCCGATGACGTGCAGGTTCTGCACGTTCAGGGCGGCGATGCTGGTCCCCTCGCCGTGGGCCACCTCCTCGGTGCAGTTGGCCACCGACGGCCCCTCCACCAGCACGGTCACGGGGTCGAGCAGCCCGATGTTGGGCGGCAGGCCACGGAAGAAATAGGTGAACAGGTAGACGCCCATGGAGGCCTTCATCAGGTGCCAGGTGCAGTGCATCGGCCCGCGCCGGTTCTCGGGCGAGGCGCCCTGGACCAGCACGGTGAGCGCGTCGCCTTCCTTGATCGCCGTGGTCGGCAGCCGCACCAGCCCGGCCTCGGTGCCCACCGTGTCGTTGAACAGCACGGAGCGGTAGACGCCGTCGTCGAGCTGGCGGAGGCGCTGGCGGGCCAGGTCGCCGCTGAGGCTCAGGACCTTGCGCAGGCCGCCGGCCACCCGCGCCGCCCCCCGCCGCTCGGCCTCGCGTACCACCCGGTCGCGGATGCGTTTGCAGGTGGCCACGCGCGCCTTGAGGTCCGAGGCGAACACGAACGGGTTGCGAACCGAGTTGAGCAGAAAGTCGAGGAGGTCCCGGCGCAGCTCCCAGCGGTCCCCGATGCGCACCGCGTGGACGTGCAGCCCCTCCTCCCAGCGGGTGGTGGCCTTGGGGCTGAACCCGCCCGGGGAAACCGAGCCGCACTCGCCCTGGTGGCCGCCCACCTCCGCCCAGCCGAGCAACTCGCCCTGGTAGAAGATCGGGGCGGTGACGAACATGTCGAAGGTGTGGACCCCCCCGCAGGTGGGGTCGTTGAAGAAGTAGACGTCGCCGTCGTGCAGGCCGACGGTGGGATCGTCACGGTAGTACTTGAGGATGTACTTGACCGGGGCGTAGTTCAGCAGGGAGTGAAAGTAGATGCCGGTGGCGACCACGGCCGGGTCCCCCTCGGCCGTGAAGACGCTGGTGTTCATGTCGCCGGTGACGATGCCCTCGGAGATGGACAGGGCCATGTAGACCTCGCGCGCCTCTTCGACGATCGAGGTCATCTTGTGCTGGAAGACCTCCAGGTCGATCGCCGAGAGGGCGGCCATGCCCTCCAGCTCCAGGGGCGAGGGT
>JACQUR010000132.1 GCA_016210245.1 Chloroflexota bacterium | reverse complement strand
GACCTCCACGCACAAGAACTGGGCAGACCCGCCGATGCATGCGCTGGAGGTCGCTATGGCCGAGCTACCGTCGGTCTGGATTCAGGAGCTGACCTGGGAGGAGATCAAGCAGTACCTGGCCCGCGACAACATCGCCATCGTGCCCATCGGCAGTACCGAGCAGCACGGGCCGGCCGGCACGCTGGGGGTGGACACCTACGTGGCCATCGGCCTGGCCGAGGACGCCGCGAAGAAGGCGGGGGTGCTGGTCACCCCGCCGCTGTGGTTCGGCGAGTCCGCCCACCACCTGGCCTGGTCGGGCACCATCAGCCTGCGGGCGGAGACGGTGCTGGCGGTGGTGAAGGACATCTGCCGCAGCCTGGCCCGCCACGGATTCCGCAAGCTCATCCTGCTCAACGGGCACAAGGGCTCCAACCTGCCGCCGCTGATCACCGCCGCCAAGTCACTCCACGAGGAGGAGTTGCCCCAGGTGCTGATCGCGGTGGCCGACCCGCTCCACCTGGGCCGCACCATCGCTCGTGAGCTGAAGGAGGCGCCCGAGCACCACGGCGGTGAGCTGGAGCTCTCCCAGGTCTGGTACCGCTTCCCGCCCCACGTGCGCCCGGAGCGGTTCACCACCCAGGGCCCCGACCTGCGCGCCGCGCTGAGCCCCTTCGGTGTGGCCGACCTCTTCGGCGTCCACGGCGACACCATCGAGGTCCCCTGGAACAGCTACGACCAGGCGGCCATCTCGCCCACCGGCTCGCTCTCCGACTCCAGCCGCTCCTCCCAGGAGAAGGGCCGCCGCTTCCACGAACACATGGTGGACAACCTGGTGCGGTTCATCGAGTGGCTGCGCACGCAAGAAGGACCAATCGGCAAAACAGGGCCTGCGTGAGGGAACGGATTGGAACGGATTGGAACGGATTGCTGTCAACGGATTCGGGGAACGGATTGAACGGATTACCGCGGTCATGATCCGTTCAATCCGTTCCCGGAATCCGTTGACAGCAATCCGTTCCAAGAAGTGCCGCTGTTTAGTGTATGGCAGGGCGCACGTTCTTGGAGGATTGCGTGGCCACAGGCCGAGGTGTCCAAACCCCGCATGATAGCCTGACCTACAAGGTCATAGGCTGCGCGATGGCCATCCACCGCCACCTGGGCCCCGGGCAACGCGAGGACACGTACCAGCGGGCGCTGGAGGCGCGCCTTACCGAGAGCGATATCTCCTACGAGGCGCAGAAGCTCCTGGAAGTGCATGACGGTAGCCAGGGTAACGTGCTGGTCGGGTACTACGTGCCCGACTTCATCGTCGACGAGCAGGTTGTGGTGGAGATCAAGGCCCTGAGTGGCCTGGAGAGCAGCCACATGGCCCAGGTCATCGGCTATCTAGCCGTTTCTGGATGTCCCCTGGGACTGCTCATCAACTTTGGCGCCCGTAGCCTTCAATGGCGGCGCATCTTTCCTCCAAAGAACGTTGCCGAGCATAAAGTGAATCGGCAGTGGTTGTTTGTACCGGACTGGCTGAAGTGAGAAGGAACGGATTGGAATGGATTGCTGTCAACGGATTTCTGGGAACGGATTGAACGGATTGGAGCGGATTGAACGGATTAGAACGGATGGCTGTTCACGGAATCCCACAGAAGCAGATTGAGCGGGTGGAGCCCATCAATCCGTTCCAATCCGCTCAATCCGTTCCCCGAAATCCGTTGACAGCAATCCGTTCCAGAAGCGCGCTGCGGAGAGGAGCCGATGCCAGAACCGATCTTCGACAACCAAGAACAGCTCGATCAGATCAAATCGCTGCTTCTGCCCGGGGAGACGGTGGAGGGGGTCTTTCGCCACGCCTTCCACAACATTCTTGTTCTCACGTCTAAACGTATTGTTCACGCCCGCTTCTCCAAGGAGGAAAACGTAGAATTCGTCCGGTCCATTCCGTATGCCAACGTAGCCGGGCTCACACTCAGCACCAGCATCAAAGAAAACATGCTGTACCTGCACGGCACGTTCAGCGCCAACAACGAGGCGTTGTGCAACTTCTATGGTGATCCATCCAAGGCTCGCCAGGCCCACGACCTCATCCTCCACCACATCCTGGGGTCACCATGACTGACACCTCTCACCCCCCCACCACCTCTCACTCGCCGTTCGTACACATCGGCCATTCCCCCGCCCGCATCGACGGCCTCAAGAAGATTACCGCCACCGTCCCTTTCGTGCCGGCCATGAGCCACCCCGGCATGCTCCACGTAGCACTCGCGCGATCGGAGCTGCCCCACGCCCGCATCGTATCGGTGAAAACCGAGCGCGCTCGGGCCGTGCCGAGGGTGGTGCTGGTGCTCACTGGCGCCGACCTGGAGCGCATCCCGAACCTGGACCCGTGGATCGGGCCGGCCTTCAAGGACCACCCACTCCTGGCCATCGACAAGGTCCACTTCGTGGGCGAGCCACTGGCGGCGGTGGTGGCGGAGAGCGTGGAGGCGGCGCGGGAGGCGGCGGCGCTGATCGAGGTGGAGTACGAGGCGCTGGCGGCCGTGATCGACGCGCGCGAGGCCATGCGCCCGGGCGCGCCGCTGGTCCACGAGCACATTCGGCCCTCGGGCGTCTTCCCGGACCTGGCCCATCTGCCCACGCGCAGCGGCACCAACGTGTGCTACCACTACAAGCTCCGCCGTGGGGATGTGGAGGCGGGCTTCCGGGCCGCCGACCTGGTGTTCGAGGACGTGTTCACCACCCCGGCCGCCCAGCACGCCTCGCTGGAGCCCCACGCCTGGCTGGCCGAGGTGGAGCCGGATGGCAAGCTCAGTATCTGGAGCACCACCCAGACCCCGTCTTTTGTGCGGGTCGAGCTGGCGGATGCCTTCCACCTGCCCCTGACCCAGGTGCGGGTGCGGGTGCCCTACCTGGGCGGAGGCTACGGCGGCAAGATGTACGACAAGCACGAGCCGCTGGTGGCGCTGCTGGCCCGGCTCACGGGCCGGCCGATCAAGCTGGTGCTGAGCCGAGGCGAGGAGTTCTACACCACCACCAGGCACGCGGCCACGCTCCGCCTGAAGAGCGGGGTCATGCGCGACGGGCGGATCGTGGCCCGCCACGTGGAGATCTTCTGGGACACCGGCGCCTACGCGGACATCGGCCCCCGCATCGCGGGCAAGACCGGCTTCGCCGCGGCCGGCCCGTACCGCATCGAGCACGTGTGGATCGACTCGTACTGCGTGTACACCAACAAGGCCCCGGCCGGCGCCTTCCGCGGCTTCGGCACGCCCCAGATCGTGTGGGCCTACGAGCGCCAGGCCGATCTGATCGCCCAGCGCCTGGGCCTCGACCCGCTGGCCTTCCGCCTGGCTCAAACCCTGGACGAGGGCGACGAGTTCGCCACCGGCACCGTGCTGCACGCAGTCGGCCTGCGCGCCTGCCTGGAACAGGCAGCCCAAGCCATCGGCCTTGCCAGTGCTGAGTCCCGAGTCCTGAGTCCTGAGTCCGATAGGCCGCCTGGCCGAAGGCCTCCAGCCGTCGGGATTGCCAGTGCTGAGTCCCGAGTGCTGAGTCCTGAGTCCGAGGTCAGGACTCAGGACTCAGGACTCGGGACTCAGCACTCGAAGCGCCGGGGGATAGGCATTGCCTGCGGCCTGAAGGCGGTCATCTACCCGTCCACCTCCAGCGCGATCGTGGCGCTGAACGCGGATGGCAGCGCCATGGTCTACAGCAGCACGGTGGAGATGGGCCAGGGGTCGCAGACCACGCTGGCCCAGATCGCGGCCGAGGTGCTGGGCGTGCCGCTGGAGAAGGTGGCGATTCACCTTCCGGACACCGACGTGACGCCCTACGACACCATCACCGCGGGCAGCCGCTCCACCTACCACATGGGCAACGCGGTGCGCCTGGCGGCCGAGGAGGCGCGGCGCCAGGTGCTGGAGGCCGCTGCCCGGCGGCTGGAGGTCAGCCCGTCCGACCTGGAGCTGCGCGAGGAGCGCGCCTTCGTACGTGGAGCGCCAGAGCGAGGCATCGGCCTGCCCGAGCTGTTCGCGGTGGCCTTCGGCGGGCGGGGCAGCACCGTGCTCGGCCAGGGCCGCTTCGCTCCAACCACCGCGCCGGTGGACCCGGAGACGGGCATGAGCGCCAAGTCGACCGAGTACTGGTTCCCGGGCGCCACGGCGGTGGAGGTGGAGGTGGACGAGGAGACCGGCCAGGTGCGGGTGCTGCGCATCGCCGCGGCCGCCGACGTGGGCACTGCAATCCACCCGGCCCACTGCGCGCAGCAGATCGTGGGCGCCACCACCATGGCCCTCAGCCTGGCGCTGTTCGAGGCGATGGTGTTCGACAACGGACAGGTGGCGAACCCGAGTCTGGCCGACTACCTGCTGGCCAGCTTCGAGGACGCCTCGCCCGCGATCACACCCATCGTCGTCCAGGTACCCCACCCGGATGGGCCGTTCGGAGCCAAGGGGGTAGGGGAGACGGCCATCTTCAGCCTGGCGCCGGCCATCGCCAACGCGGTGGCCAACGCCGTAGGTATCAACGTAGTCGACCTGCCGATCACACCCGAGCGCGTGCTGCGGGCGATCAAGGAGGGGTAGCCCCAGAGGAGTGGGCAGGGTTTCCTGTGGCCGTCCATAGCGGCATGAGCGGGCGCTCAGGACAACGCCTTCCGCACCTCCACCCGGGTGCCCCGGTCGTTAGGCCCGGGGGTGAGCGACAGCACGTCGGGGCGAATGTGGCCGTAGTCCCCGACCAGCTCGATCGGGTTCAGGGGCGAGGGCATGACGCGCTTGAAGTGGCGCCAGCCCTGGAACTGGAAGTTCTCCCAGGCGTGGTAGATCATCACCTGGCCGGGCCGCACGGCCGGGGAAACGGCGACCTGGACCCGGAAGTTCCCCACGTCGTTGTAGACCTCCACGAAGTCGCCATCGGCGATGTCCCGGGTGCGCGCGTCCTCGACGCTCACGAACAGCGCTGGCTCGCCTCGCTGCAGGCCAAGGAGGAGCGAGTCGTCGATCCAGTCGCTGTGGATGCTCCAGCGGGCGTGGCCGCCGGTCACCTGGAG
>JACQUR010000121.1 GCA_016210245.1 Chloroflexota bacterium | reverse complement strand
GCTGCGCTCCGTCCGTACGTTGTGCGGTCACAGTTCCTCCCTTCCTTCTCAAGCAGTGCGAGAGATCCTACCGCGTCAACCCACGCTGGTGACGGTAGCGTCCCTGGCTCGTGCCCGGAGGGCGCGCCGGATTTCATCCTGGCCCTCCAGGAGGAGGCGGCGGATCGGGGGCGCGGGCGCGTGGGCGGCCAGGTAGGCCTCGGTGGCTTGCACTAGCGTCTGGTCGACGACCGTGCGCGGATACGTCTCCTCGGTGAAGGCGAGGCCGACCTCCATGCCCCGCTCGCGCCACGTGGGCTCCAGCGCATCGAAGTACCGGCCAACGTACGGCTCCAGGAGCGGGCGCTGCTTGTACTGCTGGAACCCGCGCATGATCGCGCGCAGGGTGGCCAGGGGGAGGGTGGTGTCCTGCGTGATGGCCGCCCAGGCGTGTGCCTTCGCCTCCACCGCCGGCTGGGCGGCGCGGGCGGCCGCGGCGTGGCGCTGGCCCTGGTCGGTGGAGTCGCGGGCCAGCTCGGCGTCGATGAGCTCCTCCCCGGCGGCCCCGGCGGCGGCCAGCGCGTGGACGATGTGCCAGCGCAGATCGGTGTCCACGGCCAGCCCCTCGAAGGTCGCGCTGCCGTCCAGCAGGCCGCGCACGGTCGCCTAGTGCTCATCGCTACGGGCGGCGGCGATGAAGGCCCGCGCCCACGCCAGCTGGCGGTCGCTGCCCGGCTCAGCCTGGCGCAGCGCCGCCAGGGCTGCCGCGGCCAGGGTAGCCAGGGCCGTGGGGCGGTGCGCCGGGTCGCCGTAGACGAGGATGGCGGCCCGCGCCTGGCCGAGCAGCTGCTCGACGACGCCGATATCGGTCTCGCCGTGGATGTTGCGCAGCACGAGCGGCAGATAGTCGCGGGCGGCGAGCGCGGCGTCGCGCACGGCCTCCCAGGTCGCCGACCAACACAGCGCGCGCGCCAGGTCGTCCCGCAGCTCCGCCAGCCGGTCGGTGATGGTGGCCAGCGAGCGCGGGTCGAGGCGGATCTTGGTATAGGTGAGGTCGCCGTCGTTGGGGAGCACCAGAGCCGGCGTCTGCTCGCCGATGAGCGCGGGGACAGGTGTGCGCGGGCCGGCGAGGTCGAGCTCGACGCGCCGCCGCAGCAGGAGGCCCTCCGGCGTGGCGTCGTAGAGGCCCACGGCCAGCCGGTGCGAGCGCAGGGCCGGCCACGCGGCCGGAGCCTCCTGGAGCAGCTCGAACGTGCTGAAGTGTTGAGGAGGACCTAACCCCCCGGCCCCCTTCCCTACCAGGGAAGGGGGAGCCGACCAGGAGGGGAGTGGCTCCCCTCCCCTGGTAGGGGAGGGGCCGGGGGAGAGGTCCGTCCTCCCCTCCCCGCGTCGGGGAGGAGCCGGGGGAGAGGTTTCCGTGCCCACCGAAGGGCCAGCCAGCCGGCCGCCACGGCGCTGAGCATCCAGAGCCAGCCGCCAGGGTCACCCGCGCCGCTGCCCAGCCCGATCGGGCGAAGGCGAACGACGGGCAAGCCCTCGGTCTTCTCGCGCAGCACCGCGTCCGGGGCGGTGAACGGGTTGAAGCCGAGCAGGAACCCGGCAAAGCCGCCGTTCTGCATGACCTGGCGCGTGGCGCGCAGCCGCTCGTCCGGGTCCGCCACATCTTCGGCCACAACCGCCACTGGTCCGCCGGGCAGCAGCAGCTCGATCTGGGGCTGCGCCCGCAGGTTGCGATACCAGTCGGCGATCTGCCCCCAGCCTGCCAGGCAGTAGACCTGGCCGTCCAGGATGGCGTAGTTCACGGGCGCAAAGCGCACCCGCCCGGTCTTCCGGCCGGTGGTCTTCAAGACCATGACGTAGCCGGTGAGGGGATTGCCCAGCAACGGGCCCAATCCCAGCCGGAAGAGCGGGACCATGACGCCTCGATTGAAGAACCGGAAGCCCCGGCGCAAGCAACGACCGAGAGGAGTGTTGTCTGGCATGGTACTCGCTGCGCTAGCTGCCCGCGACCGCCCCTGGCGGAGGATCGGTGGCGTCCCCTTCCCACGTGGCCAGCCCTTCAGGGGTGAGCGCCCAGTGGCGCCAGCCATCGGTGAACATGGCCGTGTTGGTGCGCTGGCGGTAGTAGGCGAGCCCGCTGGTGGTCTGCTGCAGGGCGTCGCCATTCTCGGCGTTGGCGTGCTCGCACTCGAGCGGCTCGCCCATCTGCGCGCCCAGGCGCTGCTTCAGCTCGCCGAAGCCCAGCACGAAGCTGGGGCGCTGGCCGGAGGTGCAGAACGGCGCCAACGGGCTGCCAGCGGCGGAAGCGGCGGTTGGGGCAAGCCTGGCTCGTGCCGCGGATGCGACCTCTGGAGTCGCCGGGACCGCGGTGGCCGCGGCGGTTGCCTGCGGGTCAGCACTCATCTGCCCGCGCACCAGGTCGCCCAGCCCGAGCCGTTCCACCGCACCACGGGCGTTCAGCACATCCACCCCCAGGCTGGTGGCGATGAGGGCCCCCAGCAGCAGCGCGAGCACGACCATCAACCCGCCGATCAGCCCGGGGCTAACGAGGTCGTCGCCGAGCCCGCGTCTTTCGAAATACGGCATCTCCATCCCTCCAGGGGCAACACCCGAGGTGCAATTGTGCCCGCGAGGGAGGCAAGAACCATACCGGGTGCCCGTTGCGCCTGCCACCCGGCCGAGGCGCTGCGCTCTGGGAGACAACTGAGCGCCCTTCTTTGTGATAAAAGTCGCAGACAGGTCGGATCTGGCGCGCCATACTACGGCTGAACAGACGGGGGCACTCAGCCGCCAGCCGTCAGTAGTCAGCCGTCAGCTTCCTGCCTCCTGGCCGCTGACGGTTGACGGCTGAGCGCTCCCGACAACACCAGAGGAGGAGAACCCGCGTGACCTACGTTATTACCGAGCCCTGCGTCGGCACCAAGAACGCCGCGTGTGTGGACGTGTGCCCCGTCTCATGCATCTACGAAGGCGAGGACATGTACTACATCAACCCGGATGAGTGCATCGAGTGCGGGGCGTGCGAGCCGGAGTGCCCGGTCAACGCGATCTTCCACGACAGCGCCGTGCCGCCCGAGTGGCAGTCGTTCGTCGCCAAGAACGCGGACTTCTTCAAGAAGTAGGCCAAAGCCACAAGATGTTGGGGTTTGCCACTTCAAAACCCCAACATCTTGTGGTCCGGGCGGCACCCCTGCCGGGGTTGACAGCCAAACTGACAGCCTAACGGGCGGCGCCGCCCATCGCGCCGCGCAGGAGCGCGTCAACCCGCGTGGCCGCTTCGCGCAACAACTGCGGCATGAGGTGGGCGTAGGTGTCGGCTGTGGTGCCGATGTCGCTGTGGCCGAGCAGATGCTGCACCAGCTTGATGTCGAGCCCAGCCAGGAGCAGCCAGGACGCGCTCGCGTGGCGCAGATGGTGGAAGGGCCGCCGGCTGAGCCCGGCCCGGTCCAGGGTACGCTGCCACTGGTACTCCACGGTGGCATGAATGAGCGGCCGGCCGGGGACGCGCTCGAAGATCGGCCCGCTCGCGTCCCACGGGATGCCGACCCGCAGATGCTCGGCCATCTGGTGGCGGCGATAGTCGCGCAGCGTCTCCAGCGCCACCGGCGCCAGCTCCACGGTGCGGGCGCGCGACTTGGGAGGCGCCAGCACCCCGGTGGGGGTGCGCTGGCGGGTGATGCCCAGCAGCCCGGTCGCAAGGTCGAGGTCGGGCCAGCTTAGTCCCGCCAGCTCGCCCAGGCGGCCGCCGGTAGCGAGCGCCGCCAGCAGCAGCGGCCGCACCCAGTCCGGGCCCTGCTGCGCCGCGGCCAGCACGCGCTGCACTTCGTCCAGCGTCAGGGCGCTGACCGGAGCACGCTCCAGCCGGGGCCCTTCCGTGAGCGCGGCCACGTTCCGCGCCACCATCCCCTGGCGCATGGCGTCCTGGAGCGCGGCCACCAGGACCGAGCGCACCACCCGGACCGTGGCGGGGGCCAGCGCGAGGCTCGCCAGGAAGGCCGCCACCTGGTGCGGCTGGAGCTGCGCCAGCTTGGCCCGGGCCAGGGGCGACGGCAGCACGTGGTGGGTGAGGATGCTCTGATAGCGCAGCATGCTGGCCGGGCGGAGTTGCTGCTGCTGCGTGGTCAGCCAATCCTGGAGGTACTGGCCAACCGTCAGCCTCTCTGAGGGCAGCGGCAGCCCCTGCTGGTGGTCCCTGAGCGCCGCCGTGAGCTTCTCCGCCACCTCCTTGCGCGTCTCGGCGTAGAGGTACTTCCGCTGGCGCTTGCCGTCCTTGTAGCCCTGATCGACGACAGCCACCCATCGGCCATCCTCGCGCTGGTGAATCGAGCCCTCGCCGTGTCCTCGTCGCTTCGCCATCGCTCGTCTCCTCTCTTCCTCATGCTTCGCGATCTTGCGCCGGTGGTCGCTGGCGCGCACCGACCACAGCGGCAGTCCACGCGCTCCCATACAAGAGCGCCTCGGGGCTGTGGCCCCAGGCTCCATGTTCCCAGTGGCGCATCCGTCCGAACGCACGCAATGTATCGCCTATCCGACGCGCTCTGTGTTCCCACGTTTCTGCTCCTTCCTCCGTTTCTTGGACTCCCGCGCGACAATGCGGTGTGCTTCCTGGCGGCACTCTGCCGAGCAGTACCATGCTCGATCCCACCGGGGGCGTCGATCTCCGTTCTGCACTTCGCGCGGCTGATTGCATGCACCGCAGCGTCGAATCCGTCCGCCAACGTAGGCAGCCACGAGCCGCAGGGCCAGAAGTCCAAAGGCACCGGGGGCTGTGTCGAGTGAGGCAACCATCCGCCCATCGTTCGCCCGGCGCAGCGTGGGGATCGCACCGGCCAGCATGAACCAGCGTGCAATGGCTCGGTCAAGGTCCTGCCGGGCGAGAGATGCCGGGTCCTGCCCGGACTGGCGGAATACTGCCGCCATGTTCGCCAGTTCGGGCTGTTGGACCTGCGCGGCCAGCCCTGACAACTGCTCGGCCATTGCCCACGCGCTACCCGGTGCCCGCGGGCCGCTGGCCAAGCCGAGCGCCTCCCGGTCCTTCGTGTCGCCAGGCCGGTGCTCCTGCAAGTCGTCGGCCAGCCGCAGCGTGGCGGCTGCCTGCCTGGCCCAGGTCAGCCATACCGACAGAGGCTCATAGGGCTGACAGTGGTCGCCTCGAAGCTCGTGCAGCACGGGGCACCGCTCGGGGTGGAGATGCTCGTCGAGCCCCACCACGTGGCTTCCCGGCAAGCGGTGCAAGCACACCCTGAGTGGCCCCCAACGTCGCGCGAAGTCCAGCACTGCCCGCAGCCACTCTGGACTCCGCAAGACCAGCCCGTTGTCGCCCGGCAAGGCCAGCCGGGCGAAGCGGCCCAGTGCCCCGTCCGGGGACTGCGCCTGAACCCCGCTTGCCCGCGCCACGACCGGTTTCCACGCCCTGTCCCAGTCCTGCGCCGAGGGAAGCGGAGCGCGGCCTTCCAACCACGCCTCTACCTGCGCGCTTGCCTTGGCGCTCAGTCCGTCCCACTCCCATTCGAGACGCGGCCATTCAGCCATGTCCGGCAGGTCGCCCTCGGGCGGAGTCTCCGCCAGCGGATCGAACCGGCGCAGCGTCCCATCCGGCCTCACCCGCGCGTCTACGATGCGCACGGTGCGCGGAATGGTCGGCGGCCCCAACTCGGCCGGGTCATGCACTTCCAGCCGCAGGTAGTCCCGTGGAAGCGGTCGCCAGTCCTTCGTTCGCCTACTGCTCTGCATGTGGCGGTTGACTCTAAGAGTGACCTTTAGAGTATACCACGGGGACCCAGTGTATGCGAGGATATGCGCAGGGAGACATCCATCATGGAGGTTCGACGTGACCGCACAGGCGCTCCAGGAGCAGATATGGTTGACCGTCAACGAGGCAGCGGCGCTGCTCCGCCTCTCCAGGTCGTTCGTCTACCAGCTCATGGCGGCTGGTGATCTTCCGTCAGTCACGGTTGGCCGGGTCCGCCGCATCCCTCTCTCCGGTCTGAGAGAGTGGGCCGAGCGACAGGCCGCCCGGGGGAATGGCAATGCGTGAGCCGCAGGTAGTCCTCTGCCCGGTCTGCCAGTTTGAGTACATACACCTCGCTAGTGTGGAGGTCGACCAGAATGGCAACGTCGCAACCGTCACGGGGGACGGCGTGCAGCAGCATAGGCGACCACCCTCTGGCGCGCGGGGCGCCATCGTCCGAGTCAAAGCGTGGTGTGAGAACGGCCAGCACCGTTTCGCCGTGGTGTTCGAGTTCTACAAGGGTCAGACCTCCGTGCATACCGAGGTTGAAGCGGAACCCGACGACCCGCCGGAGCTTTGGAGAGACTAACCATGCCCTTCAGGCCCTACACCATCGACGCCAGCATCAATCCCCGCCCGCGCCGCTTCGCCCCGCCCAAACCTATGCCCTATCCTATGCGCGGCCTCGCGCCCCTGCTTTTCGCCCTCCGCTGTGCCCGCTGGGGCTGGCCAGTGCTTCCCCTCTGGCCAGTGCGAGGCGGGCGCTGTGCCTGCGGCAAGGCCAACTGCCAGCACCCGGGCAAGCACCCGCTCGGCTCGTTGGTACCCAAAGGCGTCTTGGACGCGACGACCGACCCGAACAAGATCAGCAGGTGGTGGTACGAGTGCCCGGATGCCACGGTCGCGGTTGCTTTGGAGTCGGCCGGTCTGCTTCTGGTGGACCCGGATTCGGGCGCGGCGCAGAGCGAGGCGCACGACCTGGGGCTCCAGGGAGCCGTCGTGCGACGTTCCAGAAGCGACGCTTACCTGTTTCTCCGTCCCGACGGGTGCCCCATCGCCAGCATCATCAACAGCGGCACGTCTGGCGAACTGGACGTGCAGACCAACGGCTATGTTGTCGTCTATGGCTGGCACGTCTGCGGATGTGCGGTCTACCTCGACCCACTGGATGCCCCGCCCCTGGTGCCTGCGCCTGACCGGGCGGTGCAGATGCTCTCGGACGCACAGCAGCGCAACGGTACGGTAGCCGAGCTGACACCGGGCGCCGACGAGCCCCCCGTTCGACTGGATGTCTGTGGCCTCGACCTCTGGCATGGTCGCCTGGCGGTCAGGCGGGGCGGGGGGCTTGGGCCGACCGACGGGCCAGGTACTGCGGATCGCTCCGAGACGCTCTACGCCCTCGGCGCCGCGCTCGCGAGGGCCGGCGCGTCCAGCGCGGGGATTGTCGCCGCGCTCGCCGAGCGAGACCAGGCGCTTGGCTATGAGAAGTACGCCGAGCGGCGAGACGGGGGCGAGCGCGAGTACGCGCGCATCGCTGCCAAGGTGCTGGCCGAGGGTAGCCGCCCATCGGCGCCCCGCGCCGATGCTGAGGGGCCACCGCCCTTCCCGCTGGAGGCGCTGCCGCCGTCCATCCGGGCACTGGCCGAGGAAGGCGCGCGCAGCATCGTCGCGCCCCCCGAGTTCATCGCCGTGCCGCTGCTGGTGCTGGCCGGCGCCACGGTCGGGAACGCGGTCGAGCTTGAGTTGAAGCCAGGCTGGCGCGAGGGGTCAAACCTGTACGCCGCGGTCGTAGCGGAGCCAGGCAGCAAGAAAAGCCCGGCTCTCAACCTCGCCGGTCGCCCGATCCATCGCGTGCAGGGGCGTCTGGCGCAGGACTGGAAGCGCCAGATGGCCGAGTACCGGGAAGACCTGGCTCGCTGGGAGGGCCAGAACAAGGCGCAACGTGGGCCGAAGCCGGACGAGCCTCCCTTTTACAGTGTGCTGACTACCGACAGCACCAGCGAAGCGCTGGCCGCGATGCTCGCCGCGAACAAAGGACTGGCCCTGATCCGCGACGAGCTGGTTGGGTGGGTCAGGGCGATGGACCAGTATCGGAACGGCCGAGGGGCGGACCGCCAGCACTTCTTGAGCTTCTGGAGCCGTGAGCCGGTCAAGGTGGACCGCAAGGGGGCGCCGCCGATCTTCGTGCCCCGCCCGTGCCTCTCCGTGGTTGGCGGTGTGCAGCCGGACCTGCTGCCGGACCTCGGCGATACCGCACAACGCGAGGACGGGTTCCTCGACCGCCTGCTGTGGAGCTTCCCCGACCCCGTGCCGGACCACTGGTCGTCGGATGAGGTGTCTGAGGAGACAGTCCAGGCTGTCGAGGTGATCTTCGAGCGGCTCTACACCTTGGAGGACACGACTGACGACAACGGCGATGCGCAGCCCCTCGTGGTGCGCCTGAGCCGTGCTGCACAGTCCGTATGGGAGGCCTGGTATCAGGCCCACGTCGCAGAGATGGCCTCCGACTCCTTCTCCACGCGGCTGCGTGGCCCGTGGGCGAAGTTCCCCGCTCAACTCGCGCGCCTCGCGCTCATCCTGCACATGCTTGAGGCGCCGGAGGTATCCGAGGTCGGGGTTGGGACCCTCACCTCGGCCATCACCCTGGTGGCCTACTTCAAAGCCCACGCTGCGCGGGTGTATCGCCACCTGCACGCCGAGCGACGCGGCCTCAATATCCGGATTCTCCAAGCACTCAAGCAGCAGGGGCGGGTGAGCCAGAGCGACCTGCTGCACGGCGTCTTCAAGCGCAATCTTCCGGCCAGGAGGCTGCGCGACGAGCTGGAAGCCCTGGCGGGCGATGGCCTCATCGTCCAGGAGGTCGAACAGACTGGCGGACGCCCGGCCACCTACTGGCGCCTCGCGTAGCCTTTTGTCGTTCTGTCGTTTATCGTGGCTGAGAAGATGACGCGCACCGGAGTAGTGGAGACATTTCTTTGCCCCGAGCCCCTCCACCGCCATGCGGCGGACCTCCTTCCGCAGACAATAACGACAAAACGACAAAAGCCGGGGTGGCTACCGCAGGCGGTTACCAGCCGAGGCAGTCGCTGGCCCACCCACGATGACAAGAACGACAAAACGACAAAAGCTCGACCGCCGTGGCCCCGAACCACGCCGCGGCCACCCCGGCAGCGCGAGGCGACAGCAGATGAACCCAGGCGATCCACCGAAGGAAAGCCACGTCGGAGCGCGACGGACACCCAACGGGATGGCCGTGAGCGAGCCAAGGAGCAAACCCGTGACTGGAGAGGATGAGGTGCAAGAGCCGACCTTTCTGGACGAGTCCGACTTCTCCTGGGTGGAGTCCCTGGTCGAAGACGACCCAGCCAGGCAGCAGCTTGAGCTGGACCTGGCAGCCATCGCTATTCCCGGCAAGATTCGGCGGGCTATCTGCGAGGCGGCAACACCCGGGGAGGGTGAATGGGCCGGCGCTGCGTCTCACCGAGCCATAGACGCGGCAGTGATCCTGGAGCTTCGCCGGGCCAGGCTCTCGGCCGCGACCATCGAGCAGCTATTCGCCACGTTTCCGATCGGTACGGGCCGAGGGCTGTGCAGTGACGACGTGGCCGAGTTGATCCAGGAAGCCGACGACCAACTCGCCTGGGAAGCGCGCCCCGGCCAGAACTTCGAGCTGGTCAAGGTCGTGCGCATCGAGCAGTTGCGCGGCCCGGTCTGGTGGGTCACGTTGCGGCGCGGCGACACCGGCGAGGAGGGTGTAGTGCGCCTGCACATGGGGGACCTCCGAACCGAGCGGCGATTCGTCGCCCGCTGCCAGGAGGCCATGAACTTCACGCCCGCGCTCCGTCCCCACTGTCAGGGCCGCAACTTTCGGCAGTTTGCGGCCCTGGGGGTGGATGTGGCCGAGGTTGAGGAACCAAGCCTCCACGACTCCATCGTGCAGTCCGTGCTGGAGTTGATGCGCACCCACGGCAACCTCTGGCAGGACACCCCCAGCAACCTATTGATGGCGCTCGCATCCCATGCCCGCGCGGGCAGCCCGAACGGGACGCTCCCGCTCGGCTGGCCCACCTCACCGCTCGCACTCACCCGCGCGCTGGACCGCCTGCGCCTCCGCCTCTGGCTCCACGGCGTGGAGTTCTGCCGCAGCAAGCTCAGCGGCGGCGCTTCCAACAACCAGCGCACGCGCCAGATCACGCTTCGGCAACGCTCCGGGTGCGTCTCTGATGCAGATCGATAGGGACGGTAGGGATGCTAGGGACCCATTGGCAGTGCATTCCCGTGTGTCGCCTCGCCGCGCGCTGCCAGGTAATCCACGTGGTCAGGGTTGGCTGTAGGTAGCAACCGCCCCGGCGCCGAAGCCTACCAGTACTCCGACGATCAAGCTCACTACGGTAAGCCAGCATCCCATCGCTCGCCCATCGCCGCCGTCAGACTCTGCACAAGCGCGTCGAGTGCGCCGAACGCAGCCCGTTGATCGCTCCGCCGGTACTTGGCCGCCGCCCCGGCATTGCTTCCCCGTTGCCGCATGCTGAACTAGTCTCTGCTGACGACTTGACGTATGATGGACACATCCAGTTCGCTTCGGCGCCGGAGTGCCTGCAATGTGCCAAGACGGGGCGACTATCCGGATTGCTTTCATCCGGATGGCAGTAGGGCTTGCTGGTGCATCCTTCGGTCTCACTCTGCTGTTGCTTGCGGGGTGCGCCGCGCCACCCGTCTCAAGTCTCAAACCTACGCCCAATGTCGATGCCACCATCCAGGCTGCTGTGGGCACTGCTGTGGCCCAGGAACGGGCAAGACCAACGCCAACACCAGTCATCGCCCGAGAAAGCTGGTTGAGAGCCGGCCGGGAATTCTTCGCAATGGATCAGGGCGCCGAGAGGGTTGCCGAGGGGTATGCCAGGCTGATAATGCGTCCCCGTAGCGGCAACCTGGGCGATGTCATGGCAAAGGAAACCAAGCTTCGGAATCAGGTGACTCTGCTGCCCCTTCCCGCGACTGCCGAGGGGGAGCAAGTTAGGTTCGACCTCGCCTTTGCGATTGGCGCAATCGCAGCGCTGCGTGCAGAGGCTCGCGTAGCGGTCGAACAGGACAGTGCGGAACTCCCGACGTGGGACAGGGATTCGAAGGCAGGCAAAGCTTGGTCGGAGTTTCAGGAAAAGTGGCGGACGGGGCGAGAGACTCTCGTCAAGATGCTGCGCCAGAACAACATCAGCATGGCTGATCTGGGACCGGAATCTGGGCCGCCAACCGGACGGGAAGTCTGGCTGAAGGTGGGGCGGGAGTTCATGTTGCTCGACCGAGTATTCGAAGAAGTGTATGACTCGTACCTGAGCACGGGTTTGGGTCAGGTCAAGGTGACCTCCGACATGCTGTACAGATTGAGCGAGTCACGTCCAAAGGAACAGATGCTTCTTGATGGAGTGTCACTACTACCGCTTCCCAGTAGTCCGGAGGCCGTAGAAATCCGGAGACGCTTGGATGACTTCGTTGAAAAGTTCTATGCGGCGCGGAAAGCACTGTGGGTACTGACGGGCGGAGATAGCACTGAGTTTGGCAGGGCGTGGAAGGCTTGTTACGATACTTGGCGAGGCGCCCGCGTCGCTCTTTTCGATGAGCTACGCCAACGCGGTGTCAGCATGACCGATCTAGGCGTCGTCCTACCTGCTGCCCAACAGGGCACTCGCTGAAGGCTGGACACCGGCTTGCTCCCTGGGCTATCTGCGCGTCGCAGTCGCCGCCCAACTCGTCCATAGCTGCGCGCTAGCTGTCTCAAGAACCGCACGTAGCGGTATGTTGTTGGCTCCGGTCTAGGTCTTGCGGCGGCGGGTAGGCGGGCAGAACGGAAGGGTATTGAGCAGTAGCGGTAGAACGACCAGAAAGGAAAGAAAGAACACCGCGACGACGAGCGACCCAAGCTGGCGACGCATTGCCCACCCCCTGTCTCGCCACGTACCCGCCGATCCGTGCCGATGAGCCACCTCTTGCCGGGCCGGGATGCACGGCGCTCCTGTGAGGTGCAGTCTACTCCGATCTAGCAGGGTTCTCAAGGGTCGACGTGCCTTGCAGGAACACCGCCGCCCTGCCATTGCCCAGTGTCAGCCGGGCTAACAGTGCGCCGCAGCCTGCACCCCCCGGGAAACCCGCCAGTGTCCGGCAGGGACTGGCGGCCCGAACCGTTGCCTGGGTGCCCCAATGGGGGTACCCCCGCCGGGTGTGGTACCATAGCAATGCCTCCGCTTCTCGCCGGGGCGGAAGGCTCTGCCCGGGCGGCCTCGCAGGAGGTCGCCCGTTTCGTGTCCTCAGCCCTGCGGCGCCAGCAGGTCCTGAGGCAGCACGCCAAGCGCCTCAGCCAGCTTCTTGATCGTGCTGAAGCGCGCGTCCACCTCGCCGCTTTCGAGGCGGGCAATCGTCACCCGTGAGACTCCGGACCGCGCGGCCAGTTCCTGTTGAGTTAGGAACTGCGACTCCCGGACCTGCCGCAACCTGGCCAGCCTTGGCGACACGGGGCACCTCCTGCTACTACGCTACTCCAATGATACATCAGCGCTACTGGTACTTGACAAGGCTTGTAGCGTTGCTGTATAGTTAGTGTAGCGAAGGCAAGGCAGAGCCTTCCACTATCCGGCGAGAGTAAGGAGGCACCCCCCACCCCCGAGGCCCGGGCCGCCATCGCTGATGGCGAGGCGCTGAGCGCGTTCCGCACCGGCCCGCGTGCCTACATCGTGACCGATCCCCGCGCCCCCCGGGGCCATGTCGAGGTCCGGTTCGACCCCTGGGGCATCCCCGCCTGTGTCCGCTGCGTGCGGCGCTGCGACCACGTCCGGGCCGCCGAGCACCGCAAGGGCCAGGATGACGAGCTGCGCGAGCGGCGCGAGGACGTGCTGAGCGAGTTGCGGCGCGAGCCGTCCTGGGCGCACATCGGCCGCATCTTCCGCACCTCCGAGACGGAAGACGACCTGCCGGCCGAGTGGCAGGACCTGCCCGCGTAGCGCGAGGAGGGGGCGGGTGTCCTACCCGCCCCCGTTCTCCCAGAGGAGCAACTGCCGTGACCAAAGGTACCACGACCACCCCCAAGGCGCTACGACAGCGGCAGATCGTCGCGGCGTGCGAGCAGGCGATCGACGCCTGGCGCGGCTACCTGGCGGCGCTGGCCGAGTACGAGCGCCTGACGGGCACACGCCACTTCCTGCTGTGCTCACGCTGCCACTGCTGGACGCAGGCCGAGTCCTTCGCGCTCGGGCCGGAGTACACGCCTCTCTGCCCCCACTGCATGGCCCGCGAGCGCGGCGACCGGCCCGAGTCCTTCCGATAGGAGACGTGCGATGGCTATCACGACGATGCCGACCGATACCCAGGCGACCAGCATTCTGGACGCGGCGGCGCTGCTGCGCGCCGTCGCGCAAGGCATCAAGGCGCGCCGCCTGAGCAGCACCGAGTGGGAGACGACCAGCAGCAGCGGCCAGGGACGCTACACCGTCCTCCTGGACGCGGATGGCGGCGCGCGCTGCACGTGCAAGGCCGGGCAGTACGCGCGCTTCGCCTGCAAGCACGCCACACTGGTCCAGGTTCTGGCTCGCGTGCTGGATGACAACCGCGAGCAGACCGACGATCTTCCGTTCTGACCACAGCCCCCGGTCGGGGCATTCCTTTCGAGAGGAGCAAGAGCGATGGCGACGAACGGCAACGGCAAGAGCGAGACGCTGGCGGGCATGGTAGAGGTAGTCAATCGGGCCGGGCTGAAAGTGGCCGGCCGCTGGCTACACTTCAGCCCCTCCCACGCGGTGCCCCGGCCGGAGCGCGGCCAGCAGGTACGGGTGGAGGTCGACGGCGGCCAGATACGGGCGCTGGCGCTGGTGGACCCCACCGAGGCCGAGCCTCCGGCGGGAGACCCGGAGCAGCCCGCCCGCCGGCTGGCCCTGCTCGCGGCGGCCGCCACCTTCCTGGCTGGGCGCGAGGCCGCGAAGTCGGGCGACGTGGTGACCGTAGCCCGCTCGTGGGAGCGCTGGGTGTTGGACGCGGAGTAGGGGCTACTCCCCGGCCGGAGGGCCCTCCGGCCGGGGCCGCCCGGTGGCGACCAGAGCGGCAGCGTTCTGATCCCCACCGGGCCGCAGAGCTTACAGCAGCAGGAGAAGGAGACCATGACCACCACCCGACGACTACCCCGGCGCACCCTGGCGCCCAAGACCACTACCACTCGCTACCGGCCGACCGCGCTGGCGAGCGCGTTGTTCCTCTGCTCGGGCTGCGACCAGTGGGCGGCGCTGACCAGCTACGTGCCGACCAGCGATGGCCCGCGCTGCCCGATGTGCGCCGCGCATGAGCAGTAGGACGCCGAGAGGGGCGGGCAGCCCTGCGAGCCGCCCGCCCCTTTCTCTTTGCAACGTTCCAGCCTTCGCCAGCGCAACGTTTTGACAGCCAAACTGACAGCCAAACGGGCAGACTTTGGCTGTCAGGAGCGGACTTGGGTGGACGAAGCAGGGCGGTTTGGTGCTGTATTTAGACGTTTGCGGACGCCTACGGACGCTATCCAGAGAACGCGGACTTCTTCAAGAAGTAGGCGCGCTCGAGTCCAGGGGGCCCTGTGACTCCTGATTCGTAGGGTGGTATCCGAGCCGCGACCGTGAGGTCCTTCGACGGGCTCAGGATGAGCGGACCCCGGGTCCGCGCTCCCTCACGGTCGCGGCTCGGATACCACCCTCACTCGAATGATGCGCGACGGACCACTACAGCCGGAGCAGCAAGGCCGCCAGCAGCGCCGCCCGGGAGGGCAGCGAGTCCACCAGGACGTGCTCGTGGTCGGCGTGGGCGCCGTCGCCCAGCGCTCCCAGGCCGTCCAGGGTGGGCAGGCCCAGGGCAGCGGTGAAGTTGCCGTCGCTGGCCCCGCCAGCGGAGCCCTCCGCCAGCTCCAGGCCCAGGCTCCGGCCGATGGATTGAGCGCGCTGGAAGAGTGCCGCCACGGCTTCGGTGCGCTCCATGGGCGGGCGATTCAGCCCGCCGCGCACCTCCAGCCGGGCGCCGCTCAGGCGCGGCTCCAGGCCGCGGATGATGC
This sequence comes from Chloroflexota bacterium, assembly GCA_016210245.1. Classification (GTDB taxonomy): domain Bacteria; phylum Chloroflexota; class UBA6077; order UBA6077; family JACQUR01; genus JACQUR01. The sequence continues at coordinate 1,985 of JACQUR010000121.1, read as the reverse complement.
GCGCCACCCACTCGGCCTCGGCCAGGGTAGTGACCCGCACGTCGATCTCGGCCTCGGCCCGGGCGGCGACCACGTTGGCGCGGCTCCCGCCCCGGACCACGCCCACGTTGACGGTGGTGCCGCGGCTCGGGTCGCTCAGCTCCTGGAGGCGCAGCACCTGGTGGGCCAGCTCGGTGACGGCGCTGATGCCCTTCTCGGGCTCCAGGCCGGCGTGGGCGGCGCGGCCGTGGACCTCCAGCACGAAGTGCCCCACCCCTTTGCGCGCGGTCTTCAGCACGCCCCCGGCAAGGGGCGACTCCAGCACCAATGCGTAGGCGGCCGCGCCCGCCGCGGCCTCGATCAGCGCGCGCGAGGTGGGGCTGCCAATCTCCTCGTCCGAGGTACACAGCGCCACCACCGGCCTGGGCAGAGCCAGCCGCAGGTCGCGGATGGCGGCCAGGGCGAACAGCAGCAGCACCAGGCCGGCCTTCATGTCGAAGACGCCCGGCCCCCGGGCCCGGCCGTCCTCCACCTGGAAGGGCTTCTCCCGCAGCGTGCCGGCGGGCCAGACGGTGTCGAAGTGGCACAACACCAGGGCCGGGGGGGTGGCGGCCGCCGCGGGGTCGGCCGGTCGGACCACCGCCTGCACGTGGTCGCCTCCGCCCGGATTGGCCAGTCGATGTGCCTCCGCGCCCACGGCCTCCAGGCGAGCGCAGAGCGCCGCCGCCAGCGCGTCCAGCAGTCCCTTGTCCAGGCTGGGCGACTCGTGCTCCACCAGCTCGCCCAGAGCGCGCACCATCTCCGCCTGGCGGGGGGAGAGGTAGTCCAGCAGGGCTTGCGTCCAGTGCCTCTCAGGTCCCTCAGATGCGAGCATTGGCGCTACCAACTTCCCCTCTTCTTCGGATGGCTCCTCGATGATGTATTCGTCGTCGCGCCAGACGAACCGCCAGCGGCGCTCGTCTTCCGTTTCGTGGCCTTTCTCCTGCTCGGTCATGACACCTGCTGCATGCTGGGTTTCTTCTCATGCTCTTCTCGTCGCCCGTCGTCAAAGGTGGCTCGCAGCCACCCAATCCCCCAATCGCCCTCTCGCGCGGCTGATGATGATGTAGCACCTCGCCCGCTCATCCTGAGCCTCTGGTTCCAGAGCCTATGGTTTGACAAGCTCACCATGAGCGGAGGCGTGCTCATCCTGAGCCTGATGTAGCACCCCGCCCGCTCATCCTGAGCCTGATGTAGCACCCCGCCCGCTCATCCTGAGCCTGTCGAAGGATGAGCGGGCGGGGTGCGGCCGGGGCTGCCACTCCACGCCCCGCATGGTGCCCCCGCTCATGGTGAGCCTGTCGAACCATGAGCGGGGGCACCATGCGGGGGTACCACGGGCAGGAGCACCATGGGCGAGGCACCACAAGCGGTCCTCACGCACCAGCCCCCTGGCTCACGGCAAGCCTTTGGCAGCGGCGGAGCGTGCTCGGCAGGCAGGCCCGTGAGCGTGCGACAGTTCCTGCAAGCGAGCCCAGTCGCCATCAATCAGTGCCTCTTTCTTGGCCCGTGACCACCCCTTGACCTGGCGCTCGCGCTGGAACGCGTCATCTCTTGACGGGAACTCGTCCGCCCACACCAGTGCAACGGGCAAGCGGGACGACGTGTAGCCGGGAATGGCCCCGCTCTGGTGAGCAGCCAGCCGCTGCTCCAGGTTGTCGGTATGCCCTACATAGTAGGAGCCGTCGGCGCAGCGAAGGATGTATACGTGGAAGCTCATGCTTCGGCACCCGCTGTAGGTCGGCGGTCGAGCCTGCCCACGCCCCGCTCATCCTTCGACAGGCTCAGGATGAGCGGGACGTGAGCAGGCTCGACCGCCGGGATGGATCACCTCGTCGTCCAAAGCGGGAGCGCGGTCCGCTCATCCTGAGCCTATCGAAGGATGAGCGGGACGTGAGCAGGCTCGACCGCCGGGATGGATCACCTCGTCGTCCAAAGCGGGAGCGCGGTCCGCTCATCCTGAGCCT